>CAZKOK010000001.1:0-27222 GCA_964554355.1 uncultured Spirochaetia bacterium
CCTCGAAGACGGTCACGGCGGATTCGGCATTCATATTTTTGCTGATGACATTGTTCAGGGTCCTGCCTGGGGCGCCGGAAACTCCTGGCTTATCTGGCTTAATTACGATGAAGACCCGGAAGGCATTACCCCCGGACTGAGTGCACAGGTATACCACAGCAAGACACATTCAACAATGGAACTTATTGCTGATATTGATCTTAACTGGATAATTGATGATCTTGCATCCGCCGATTACACAATCGAAGATGTGTTTGCCGAACCTATACCGATAAAGCTCACGGTTAACAAACAAACCAGGATGCTGACAATCGCTGATCCTGTACAGGACGATGTTTCTTATGAAGTGGATCTGCCGGGCACTGAACCATTAAGCGGCAAATACATTGTTTTCAGAACCAACGGAATGTCCGCTTCGTTCAGCCAGTAAAATCTCCGGCAATACCGGACATCTGCCTGAATCAAAGCTCAGCAGACAGATGTCCGTTCTCAAAAATATATTTTTTTTGGCAAAACCCTGGAAATTTGACAAAGAAACGGATTATTAATTCTATCGGATATATTTGACTTCCATAACTCTTCTAAACTATCATTTAATTTAAATCAGTATTTTTATTTTTTTTTTACTTAACGGAGTATGTAAATGAGTATCCGTTTCAAATTAAATGTGCTAATTGCATCTATTTTTGTATCATTTTTGTTCGCCATTCTTGTTTATTTTATTGCAACGGGACCAATTAATAAAATCCGTGAGGACCAGGAATCTCTGTCAACTCTTTCATCATTCCTGAGCGACATCGCGGTTCATACAGGTAAAACAGTTACTTCTCCGCTGAAACCGCAGTATGATCTGGTTTTTGAAAGCCGGGCCCGCATTGCTGATGTATTTTCTGTGATTGATAATCTGAAAATTCTGAACAATTCCACCAGGGAAATACAGGTGGCACTTGCAAAAATAAAAAGCCAGAAACAGTATATCGATATTGAAGTTGATACTTTCCTGTCTGAAATTGAAACGCTGATTGAAGAAACTGAAATTATTCAGGCCGATCAGTCAAAAATCAAGGTCGTGGATATCTATAAATATCTGCTGGAAAAAGGAATACAGGGCAGGGACGAAAAGAACCTGTTATACAGCATCGAACTCATTTTCAGTGAAATTAATTCGCTTAATCAGAAAATAAATGATTCCATTAATAATATCAGCAGCCAGTACAGGGAAATAGAAAGGCAGTCCGGCAAACTTCAGCAGAGAAGCTCTCTGATATCAATAGCAATAATGATTGCCATTATTGGAGCAGGTGTAATTTTCAGCTATATACTGTCCTCACATATTGAAAAGGCCCTCCGGCATATTCAGAAAAATATACATGAACTTGCAAAAGGCGACCTGACTGTATTGTTCAATGTGCACAGGAGGGATGATCTCGGAAAACTGGCCGATCAGCTGAATAATTTCCTCAGCAACATTCAGACGGTAATAAGCCAGATAAAAACTGTTTCAGCCGAGAACATGAATATTAAAAACACTCTGGTCGATATTGTTCACCATTCTTCAAGCGCCCTTGAAGAAATGAATGCAGGGGTATCGTCAATAAAATCACAAATTACTGCCCTGGATGAAAGAATAAATATTTCATCCGACTCAAGCGAAAATATAAACTCAAGCGTAAAAGACCTGGATAATCAGGTAATTGAACAAAGCAGTATGGTTGAAGAAACTTCCTCGGCAGTTACTGAAATGATTTCATCCATTGACAATGTTGCAAAGATAACCAACACCAAAAGAGAAACCACCAACAGTCTCGTCCAGATTGCAAAGGAAGGGGGAGAAAAGCTGTCATCGACAGTTAAAATAATCGAAGATATAAATGAAAACCTTGACAACGTAAGTGATGTTACCAAAATAATTATCGGTATTGCTGCGCAGACAAATCTGCTTGCTCTTAACGCTGCCATAGAAGCCGCCCATGCCGGAGAAGCCGGGAAAGGGTTTTCCGTAGTGGCCCAGGAAATAAGAAAACTTGCCGAGGCCGTAAATTCGCAGTCAAAGAAAATCAAGACCGACATCCAAAACATCATTTCAAAGATCAAAGATGCAGTAATGCAGAGTAATGATACGCTTGAGTCTTTCCATGTAATAAATAAAGAAATTGAATCTGTGGATGAATCCCTGTCCGAAATTACAGACACCATGCGCGAACTCAATGCAGGAGGAAAGCAGATAATCGATGCAATTGTGAATCTCAGAAATATTACGGTAAAAGTAACCGATGCATCGAAAATAATCACTGATAATGCAGACGAATCCTTTATGTCACTGAAGACTGTACAGGAAATCTCCCTTTCGGCTAAAGAGAGTATCGGCGAACTGTCAAACGGTATTAATGAAATTACCAGCTCAATGAATACAACAAATGGACTATCTGCAGAAATGTCAAATACAAGCGAAACTCTCGACAGGGAAATACATTTTTTCAAAACGTCAAACAATAAATGAAACATAACGGACTAAAAAGTCCTTGATAATAAATATGAGAGGAGATTTATTATGAAAAATAAAAACCTGACAGGCGTGCTGATTGTTCTGGTTTTGACCCTGTTTCTGATTCTTTCATCATGTTCATCAAAACCTGAAAAGGAAAAAATCGTTATAGGAGCTTCCAGATCCCAGGTCGGTCCGCTTGCTATCTTTGAGCAGCTTTCATTCGGACCGATTTACAAGATGTGGCAGGAAGAAGTAAATGCCGCAGGCGGTATTTATGTAAAGGAATATGACAAAAAACTGCCCGTAGAGATCATAGTTTATGATGATGAAAGCGACATAAACAAAATGACAGCCAATCTGGAAAAACTGATTAATGAGGACAAGGTTGACCTGCTCTTTCCGCCGGCAGGAACAGACATGCTTTTTGCTGCGGCTCCGATTATCACTGAATATGAATATGTACTGATAGGAGCCGAAGGCGGAGCATCGAGGCTTGCAGAAATAATCAAGGATTATCCGTATTTCTTTTCTGTGCTGAATTTTTCAACACATTATCAGGTACCGGTCTTTGCAGACATTATGGAAGACCAGGGCGTAAAAACAGCTGCTATAGTTTCCCTGGCTGATCTTCACGGACAGGAATACCTGACAGCCATAGAACCTCTTTTAAAACAGAAAGGAATTGATGTTCTGGTAAAAAGAAGCATCCCGGTTGATACAACAGATTTTATGCCCATCCTCACGGAAGCCAGGGACGCTGATGTAGATGCTTTTATGATTTTTGCATATCCTGAACAGGTAATGCCCTGTGTGGAACAGTCTGTCGCGCTGAACTTCAATCCTGATCTGTATCTTGTAGGTCCCGGCGGTAATTTCCAGTTTTTTGCAGAAACATTTCCGGCCGAAGGAGTCATGAGCTGGGGCGCATGGAACGCCAAAGTTTCTCCGGAACTTAAAGCATTTGCTGAAAAAATGGCAGCACGCAATGGTGCGGAGAATCTGGACTGGTGGGGACATAATGTCTATTATGCAAGCCTTCAGTTCCTGCAGCAGGCTATTGAAAAGGCCGGGACCCTGGATCAGAAAAAGCTGAGAGACACCATAGAAAACAGCAAATTTGATACAATTATCGGGCCTACATGGTTTGATGACAACCATCTTCTTGCTGTAGAAGCATACAATGGTCAGGTTGGGCAGTGGCAGAATGGAATATTTGAAGTAATCGGACCTTCTGATAAAGCCACAGCGGATGTTGTTTATCCGAAACCTCCATGGCCTTCTGCACCATAACGGAAAAAAAGACTGTCTGCTAATACAGACAGTCTTTTCATTTACTTAAATACAACAGTACAGCTGAAACCGTTATCTGATCCGAACAAAATCTTTCCCTGCAGCTGCTCCTGTGTCAGGACCTTCACAATATGCAGATGGTGACTCGAAATTGATTCAAAATCAAAATCTGCAGGAAACCCTACTCCGTTATCAGCAACATTCAGCACTATTTCACTATCATCGTTACGCCATTTAGAGGTTGTGATAATACAGTTATCATTCCTGCCCTGAAAAGCGTACTTTACCGCATTTGAATATAATTCATTCAGAATCAGGCCGCAGGGAATTGCAGACTGTATCGGAACATCAATATCATTCATTTGCGACCGGAAATCAATTTTACCGGTAAGGTCCTGATAACTCGCTTTTATGGAATCAATCAGGTTTTCAAGATAAAGCTTCAGATTGATTATATCAAGATTGTCCTGCTGATAAAGCTGCTGATGGACCAGGGCCATTGAGTAAATCCTGCTCTGGACATCCGTCAGAATAGACCGGGTTTCACCGTATTTTGCATAACCCTTCTGCTGGTTACTGTGGGAAATCAGAATCGTAAAACCTGTCGGCCATGCTGTCATTGTCAGGTTGCCTGCCAGAACGATTATAACCTGAAATCCCGGGCTATTCAGAAACTCACCGGAAAATCCGCTAATTAAAGTTGCCGGAATACGCACAATCAACACTGCAAACTGAATCAGAAAACCCGCTATCATAAGAACACCCGGCAGCGAAGTTTCTCTTCGTCTTTTTTTCAGCAGGACCAGTGAGGCTCCTGCAACCATCGAAGCAGTCGCGGATACTGATACAATTCTAACCGACAAAATCGGATGAAAAATACCGAATATTATTTGTTCTGAAAAAATAAAACCAATTATCAGTATGAAGAAAATAATTATTCCCGATGAAATCTTAAGGCCAAAAAAAAGCCCTAGTCCTGCAGTGCAATCAGAAAATTCCCTGCAATATTCAGAGCCACACCAATAGTAAAAAGCCGGATCCCGTTATATTCTTTCCGGTAATTTACCCAGACAAAAAACAGATAAATTGTCAGCATTGCAGATATAACTGAGGAAACCAGAAATATTGTTTTTAATTCCATACCCGGCATATTAACCTGTATCTTGAATGATTACAGATACAGGCAGACAAATCAAGCCGGTACGGAATTTTCAAAGAATTACAGGAACAAAATATCCCAGGAACAGCAGAAAGAATACGGCTGTCAGAATATAATGAAGCGCCGACATTGCGCTTCCTTTCTTCGGCTTGAAATATACCAGCTGCCATACAGTCCGCCATAACCAGAACCCAGATATCAATACCAGAAAACAGATGCTCATGGTGCTTTCATCAAGCAGCTGTAAAAAGTTTACTGCCGTAAAAACCGAAACTACTGCAAAAAACAGGATCAGGGCCAGATGAATTGTAAATAAAATTCTTTTGTTTGTCGAACTCACATTTTTTGCTTCTGTCTTCCATTTGAATATCACGGGAAAGGAAATGTGAAAAGCCGTCATAAGCACGGTCAGACCGCAGCCTGCCGCAAGAGCAATTTTTTCAATAATCATATTGTTACTCCTTATTATTATTGTTTCATTTACATGCCATTCTTTATCAGGAACCATTCAAATGATGCTTCGAGGGTTTTATTGTCTTCGGAGTCAGTCAAATTTACATTCAGAGTGATCCCTGCTCTTCCCCTGTCCATTATTTTACCCGCAAGGTTTTTCTCGTCTTCATCAGCAGCTGATACTTCTGCTTTAAGTTCAGTTTGAGCAGGATTCCGGTAGCGCAGCGAAGATTTTCTGACAAGTCCGATGATTTCGTTTTTAAATTCCGGAAATTTGTCCTGCAGATATCTGCCCGAAGCAAATTCAGCAAGCGCAAACTGGGCCGCGGCATGCATGGTGCCGACATGGTTTATATTCTGTTCTTCCGCCGGAAGAACCAGATTCCCATCGTTATCTTCGCTGATATTCAAAAAGCTGATTATTTTCATATTCAATTTACTATTACCTTCACCTTTCATAAATAGACAAGTCGGTCTATTCGCCAAGTATAGCCTGAATAGACAAAGTTGTCTATAATAAAACCATGAATATTTCAATCAGTTCACTGAAAAAAAGCAATAAACCAAGAGAGCGTATTATCAGCGCCGCCTACAAACTGTTTTACAGCAAGGGTTTTTCTGAAACCGGAATAAATGAGATTCTGGAAGAATCCGGTTCCCACAAAGCCAGCCTTTACCGTTATTTCGAATCGAAAACAGATCTGGGGAAAATTACACTTTCGCTTGAACAGGCCAGGTTTCTTTCATTTCTTAAAAGAGCACTGCTGAAATTCGGAAATTACAGTGTATTCGTAAATTTCTGGGTAAAAACAGTAAAACGGACAATGACCGGGCCTTTCGGCAGAGGATGCCCGTTTGTCAGATATTTCCAGACCGGCAATGAGCCGAATTTCAACGATATTATCCGGGACGTATTCCGGCAGGCCGAAATTCTTTTAACTGATTATTTTATAAAGTCAGCCGGTATGGAAAAAGGGAAAGCTGAAAATACCGCAGCAAAGGCCTTGACCATATATGAAGGATCTGTCCAGATGGTTGTTCTGAAAAATGATCCGGGATATTTCAGCGTTATGGAGCAGCTGCTTCTTGATATAATATAATTGCCAAAAAGGCATCCCGCGAAAACAGGACGCGGCAGAATCTCCGTCATGGACCGTCAGTTTTTAACTTTAACTCTATGAAACATTTCCTGTTCCATTTTAATGAAAAAAGTAAGGAAATCTTCCCTGGTTTTGAATTTCCGCAATTCGTCAATATTTGATTCATGACGAAGAACATCTGTCAGCTTGGCAAGTACCCTGAGATGAACGGTTTCACTGTCGGTAATCAGCAGGAAAAAAACATGCGTCGGCATTCCGTCAAGCGATGAAAAATCAATGCCCGCAGATGACAATCCTATCACAATCCGCGGTTCGTTAATAATTCTGTCCGAAGGCTTTCTGATATGCGGGATTGCAATTCCCTTGCCTATTGCAGTTGAAATTATCTGTTCCCTTTCTTTGAGTTTTTTCAGGAATTCGGATTTATTGCTGACAAGATTTGATCTGAAAGCATTTTCGGCAAGTTCTGCAAGAGCACTGTTCTTGTCGGCAGCAGTCATTTCAAGAATTATATTTTCTTCTTTTATCAGTCTTGAGAGTGGAACAAAATCATATTCAGCCTCAATCAGTCTGGACAGGTCATTCTGCGGAATAACTTCCATCTTTGACGTGATCCAGTCTTCGAGCATCATCCTGGAAAATCTCCACTGATTTGCCATTTTTGCGCATGGAATCTCCGAGTTTTTCACCATTTTAAGCACAGTTTTTTCCGAAAGCTGAAGAAACTCCGCAACTTCAGCCAGTGTCATAAGCTGGTCCATAACTACCCCATATCCTCCCATGTTCCTTTATTTTCCTTTATATTCCTTCATTTACCAATATATAGTATTAATCGGCTGAATTCAAGTGAATTGAAAAACCAGTACGGGTCTGTCCCCATTTCCCTGTTCGTGTTATTCGAAGTTTATAATTTATGATTATCTTTTCTTGCGTTTCTGTAACCGATGGGTTACAATATGAGATATGAGCAGCAACGAAGGACGTCCGAGGGACAAGGAAAACACAAAAAAAATTCTGGTTAATACGGTTATCGAGATACTGGAAAAAGAGGGATTTTCGGCCCTTGGTATAAATTCAATTGCAGAACATGCAAATGTAAACAAGGTGCTTATTTACAGGTATTTCGGCGGGCTGCCGGGGCTGCTTAAGGCGGTTACCGATACTCTTGATATGACAAAGACCGGGCTTATCAGTCTCGGATCCCAAAATCCCGGGGGAGTTCCCGATCTCGGGAAAATGTTCAAAGACGGCTTTCTTTCAATGCACGAACAGCTGAAGAAAGACAACCTGACTATAGAACTGATGATTCAGGAACTTAGCCGGGAAAACGAGCTTACCAGAAGCCTTGCGGAAGCCAGGGAAGAGCAGGGTCTGAAAATAACTGAAAAAGTCGGGGAATTTCTGTCTGCCCTGCCCCTGAATTCTTCTGAAAACAAACCTGACCTGCAGGCGGTTTTCGCGGCTGCTTCTGCCGCAATATATTATCTTACCCTCAGGGCAAGGACCGTAAAAATGTTTAACGGCGTTGATATTCAAAGCCGGGAAGGCTGGAACAGGATATGCGACTGTCTGGCAGGCCTGATTGAAAAAAGCCTGACAGACAATCCCCCGAAAAAAAAATAATCAATTATTCAGACTCCTCATTTTCCCAATGGACTCTGACTGATTCAATAATTTTCAATGCTGAATCTATCCCGCTTAAATCTTCATAAATTCTTCCATCTGCCCCGGAAGCTGAGCCGTGGCCGATTAACTTAAATTCTGCTCCATTCTCATCAGGCTCACTCAGTTTTACGACCGCTCTGCAAACCAGCGAAGGCTGTCCGCTGCCGTATTTCCCTCCGTTATAATCGGGGTCTCCCGGTCCAGATTCAGCCATGTATCTTTCATTAAAATCAGTTGAATGATTTACCTCCAGGCAGACCACAAACTCCTCAAGTCCGTCAGCTGAAGATGCAAGAAGCGAAAACCCTTCTTTGGGCGATGCCTGGCTTATTTCATCCGTCAGCGGCTGGTCCTTTGTCGGCATCGGAAGGCCGTCAGCTGCAAGAACATTTCTTTTCCATGCCCAGACCGGCAGTGCTTCGGGCCGGCGAATCATGTTCCCGGTAAGCGGATCACCGGATGCCCTGAGCCAACCCTGTCGTCCGCTTTTTTGCGTTACAAACAGCGTTTCCAGATATTTGCCGTCAGTTGTTTCCGCCCAGAACACCATCTGGGGAGAATTCTTCAGTTTGAAAAACAGAAAAAGCGGAAAATCATGCAGATACTCTTCTCCCTGCTCAATGCTTATTTCAAGCACCCTGCCTTCGCCTGTCCGGGCATCTGTTATTTTTTCTCCGTTCCCGTTTGCCCAGGTTGAAAAACTTCCCGTCAGAATAATAAATAACACTGATATTTTTTTCATTTTCTTCTCCTTCAAATCTTGTAACCTATTGGTTACTCTATGCATAAATAAATTATACAACTTTAATAAGAATTTTACCTGTCCTTGCTCTGTTCTTTTGTGACTCAACAGCCAGCTGATACTGATCAAATGGAAAGACACTGTAAACAAGGGGCTTAAAAGTCTGCGTCCGGCATAATCAAAAATCTCCCTGAAATCATCCTGAAGATATGCAAGGTTGTCTTTTGATTCAACATTGTAGAATGCATACGCCTTACCGGGAAATTTTATTTTCATTCTCAAGCCAGCCGTTATGAAAGCTGCCGGATT
Organism: uncultured Spirochaetia bacterium; assembly: GCA_964554355.1. Classification (GTDB taxonomy): domain Bacteria; phylum Spirochaetota; class Spirochaetia; order CAZKOK01; family CAZKOK01; genus CAZKOK01. The sequence continues at coordinate 9,207 of CAZKOK010000001.1, forward strand.
AAGTCTGCCTCCAAGAAAACCGTAACCGATTGTTTTTCCATCTTCCTTAAGTTGAGTCATTGATTTTTCAAGGTTTTTTCCTCCAAACGAGTCAATGACAAGATTAAAACCTTCCGGACATACTTTTCTTATATACTCTTCTGTCAGCTGTTCGTACTCCAGGAAAACGGCACCATATTCTTCAACTGTTGTTTTTTTTGTCCCGGAAGCCGCTCCATAGGCGCGGATTCCTGCAAAGCAGCACAAATCAAGGGCTGCCGTACCGACCCCGCCTGCTGTTTACTGTGCAGTACTGCCCCCGGCTGCCCGCGTGGAATCCGCCCTTCCGCTCGGGCGATATCACCGTGAGCGACACCTGCATAATGGATCCTTACAAGCAGTTCATGTGCTGAAGGCTTGATCAGGGGGCTGCTTCTTTCGGAAAAAACTGCCTGTTTTCCCGGTCTTTTTACAATTATCTGATTATTCATTCAGGGTTTCTCTTTATCAAGTTCGATATGTAACTATCCGGTTACATATAATATACCATGTAACCGCACGGTTATCAAGAAAAACCGGATGTTTTTCGGGAAATATTTCAATATGTCTGTAAATCACGAAACGAATAAGAAATAAACTTTCACCTATAAAAAGCTGCCGTGTTCAGGCAGCTTTTTATGATTTATTTATTGCACTATTCTACAAGCCAGTCCAGAGCTTCTTTAGGTGTATGAAAAGCTTTGGCGCTTCCTCCTGTTGCTGCATTGTAAAAATTAAGTGCGGCTTTTTTAATTCCGGTTATGCCCAGAACCGCTGATCTTCTCATATTCTGTGACGCCATTTTTGATTCCACATTTTTAAGATAGGATGTTACATGTTTGTCCAGAACACATCCGGTGAAATTGGAAAGTACCCTTACTTTTTTTCCTGAATTGATAATATGTGAATTAGCAATTTTAAAAGTGGCAATAATTTCGGATGTTTCCATTCCAACGTAGTCACAAATCAACACCAGTGTATCTTTGTACTTTTTCCATGATACTCCAGCCATTTTTACCTCCATACTTTTAATATATGAAAAAGTATAAACCATATAGTGCTGAATTCAAATTTCCATCACCAAATTTGTGAAATTCTCACATTATAATAATACCTGTAACAATAATAGGTCCAGTTCAGTTTTTCCTGGAAAAGCAAAAACCGGAAAATACCCGGCTACAGCGCCGAAACAGGATGCAAACCGGCTTCAACATCCCTTTTTTTGCTGTGGATCCTTTCAACATGCAGACAGAATGTCTCAAGCTTGGCTTCAATTCCCTGCGACATTACCTGCCCGTCCATTTCCATAGTCAGAAAGGGGAGATGCGGATAGTGTTTCATAACTTCCTGCACAAGATCGCGGTTCCTGGCCTGATTCAGTTTCTCCCTGCTCAGCTTGTGGTTAATAATAGCTTCTGCTATCCTGCCCGGCATGCAGCCGAAGGGCTGAATGGAAATTACGCCGTCAACATATTCTATTGATTCCGCAATTGTTGTTCCGGTAACTATTATGCTTTCGCAGATCAGTGTCGGAGTAACCAGATGTCTGGCTGCTTTTAAAATATGATCGATATCAACTATTTTTACTTCATAAAACCCGCTGCGGCTGAGTATATTCTTGATTCTTCTTTCAAAATACCGCTTGGGCAGTTTCTGTATCAGTTTCTCAAGCATATTCGGAAGGGTTGCATTCTGCACAAATCTCTTCATTACCATCGAATCCAGATAATAGACCCACTCATGCAGAGAAGCGACAAGCGGAACAATTCCGCGGTCTGCTATTTTTTCCACTATCCACTGTCTGGAGAAATTATTCCTGCGTACATACATTTCATTTATCAGGGCCACCTTTGGGGCTTCCCCGATTTTCATCTTCTTTTCAAGTTTCCCAAGCTCCAATGAACCTTCCATAAGGATTTTTTCAACATCAGGCCACGGGTCATGCTCTATGGAGTGAATAATTCTGTCTCCGACTTTTCTGTACAGATCAAGGGCTTTTTCCCTTTCTTTTGCAAGGACAAGAATTCCGGCATAAATATTCTCCATGATGTCGGTAATAAGAATAGACTGCCATAACCGCAGCGTGGTATTCATACTCAATCCGATATAACCGTCTTCCTGGGAAAGATTCAGAAAAGCGACATTCCTGATTTTCAGATTCTCGATTATGTTCTGCATCATTACATAATACGAACCGAACCTGCACGGCCCCGAATCACCGGGCATAAAATAGACAAGAATTTCATCACTGCTCTTTCTTTCCTCAAGATAACGCATCAGACTTCCGGTGGTAATAATTGCCGGCAGACATTCCTTTCCCGAAGTGTGGCCGAGACCAAGCTTGAGTTCATAATCGCCCGGGTCCGGCACATGACTTGCGTTTATTCCGGCGCGCCGCATTACTGCAGCAAATGATCTTGAACATAAATCGTTCATTGAAGGGAATAAAACGTGCACTTTGGGATCGCTGAGCTTGCGGAGAATACCGTCCGAATCCCTGACCATCAGATTGTTTTTTATTCTTTCCACCCTGGCAAGCCTGTAGCCTGATTCTGCTTCCAGAGATGCGGTTTTCTGCTGTTCCCTGTATGTTTTTATTACATCAATAAATGCTTCTATCCTGGTATCAAGCCCCGCATCAGCAGTATGATTATCAAGCTCCAGTGTAAGCGACGGCTTTCTGCCCATTTCCTTCCTGAAATAGTTAACTAAAAACGAATCGGGACCGCATGAGAAATTGGTAATATAAACACCGAACAAATTGGCATGACGGCTTATCATTTTACCACCCTTTACGATGGTTTCGCCCATACCCCAGTAAACATGTTCGGGATCTTCCTCTTTCTGAAAATCAATAAAATCACAGGGAATTACCCGGTATCCTCTTGAAGCGAATTTATACGGTATCCCCATGTTCCCTATTTTTGAAAAAGCGTTATACGGCCTGCCGAATATCACAATGCCGACTTCATCCGCGCTCTTTTCAATTTCACGGATATGCTCTCTTCCGATTTCCTTAAATTTTTCAAGCATCTCTTCCTGGGCATCGCAGGCCAGTCTGAAGGCTTCTTCAGCATCTTTTTTATGTTCGTCCAGCGTCCTGGCCATCTGCATGAATTTTGATTTTGCTTTGCGGAAACCTTTTCCAAAATCAAGGACCGGATTCAGCATGGTTTTTCCTTCTATTTCGGGGAAAGCAGCACGCAGGTAAAACGACTCCGTCTGAACAAACGGGCAGGCAACTTTCTGGTTTCTGCTTGAAGGGACGTATACCGATTTTACATTCGGCATAAACAGAATATCGGGGTTTTCCTTAATCAGATTGTCAAATACTCCGTGTGAAATTTCCACAGGAAAACAGAATGAAGACCCCGTTCTGTCAATTCCTTCCTGGCTTACTTCACCGACGCATATAATCCTGTAGCCAAGACTCCGGAAAAAATTATGATAAAGGGGGTAATAGGTGTTTGTCATTAATGAACGAAGAAGCCCTATGCTTTTACCGTTTTCCCCCTTCAGGGGTTTCGCCATTTCTGCAGAGTATTCCGAAAAAACCAGCCTTTCCCTTTCCTGTACACGGTCAAGTTCTCTGGAATTGACCTCACTTTTGTGTTGAAGAAGATTATAATATTTGTCGCATGCTCCGCCGAAAGGATATGTTTTTCCGTCAATTATAATCCTGCTTATTGAACATTTTCTGTCACACTTTTCTTTTCCGCCCGTGCAGATAAAGTTTTCCCTGTACGAAACAGCTCTGGCGGCCAGATCTGCCAGATCGAAACTGCCTTCCTCGACAAGGCCGAGAGCAAGCTGGTTCTTGACATACAGGGCAACTCCGAATGCTCCCATCAGCCCGGGCTCGGGAGGAACAACAATTTCCTTGCCGATAAGCGCCGCCATTGCCACAGGCACAGCCTTGTTGTAGCAGACACCGCCCTGCATAAAGACCTTTTTGCCCACAGAACGCGGTCCCTTCACCCTGTTTTTATAATTCAGGCATATTGAATAGACAAGTCCGGCAGTGATATCTGAAAGGGAAATCCCTTCCTGTATTGCGCTTTTTATATCGCTGTTAATAAAGGCGGCGCACTGGTCACTGAAATTTGTAGGATTGGTGCTCTGCATGGCTATGTCGCCTATCTGTTCTGTACCGATATTCAGCGATTCCGCAGCAGCTTCTTCCAGAAACGAACCGGTCCCGGCCGAGCAGGCCTCGTTCATTGCATAATCGGAAGCTACACCGTTTGTCAGGTACGTATACTTCGCATCCTGCCCGCCGATTTCAAAAATGGTATCGACATCCTTGTCATAAAAAGCAGCTGCCATGGCATGGGCGATAATTTCGTTTATTATACTCGGTGTAAAGGCATGAAGCCCTGTTATCTGCCTTCCTGAGCCGGTTACACCCAATCCGATGATATTTACAGGCTTGTTTATCTGGCAGAGCAGCCCGGAATAGCATTCCCTGGCCGCCTGAATCGGATCGCCGTTTGTCCGAAGATATACGCTGGCGACTATTCCCGTCTCACTGTACTCTGTGTCGGCCTTGACAAGGACCGCCTTGGTCGTAGTTGAACCGACATCAAGCCCCACCAGACATCTATCGCCGGACCGGACAGTGTCTTTGCGGCTGGTATTGAATTTAACAAGATGGGCAAAGTCCTTTAAAGGCCTGAGGGTTTTAAATGAGCTGTGTCTGCGGAAAACCAGATCCGCATTCCGGTCAATCGCCGCTGCTTCATTCTTCAATGCCCATATAGCAGTTCCGACAGCTTCGAAGGTATTGAAATATTCAGGCACAACCAGTTTCGGGTATTGTTCCCTGATAAAATCATTCATCAGGCGGTTATAACCTGCCCCCCCCACGATCATGGGCTTGAGTTCAGTTTTCAGATGAATATTTTTAAGTTCAATTTTCTGAAGAAGTTCCGTTATCTTTCCGGTCATCATTTTTGAAAGTCCTGATACAACCTGCTCTTTCGGAATACCTTTATTCAGAGCATGCGTACAATCGCTTTTGCAGAATACCGAACAGCGCCCGGAAACCTTGTACGACTCGCTGCCCTTTGCCCCGTTTACTGCTTCATCAAGAGACACATTCATCCTCTTAAGCTGCTGAAGAAAAAACTCGCCTGTCCCCGATGCGCATTTGTTTCCTGTGACAATATCAATGATTTTGCCGTTCCCGTCGATCTGGAAAACCATTACTGTTTCGCTTCCGGCGCTGATCAGTGTATTGCAGTCATATCTGTCTTTGATATAACCATAAGCCAGTTCAAGGGCTTCCGGTTCGGAAATGGACTGCGCATTAATAAAATAGCGGAATTTTCTTCCGGTTACCGCAAAACGGTCAATATTCTCAAGAAATGACCCGGTCAGAAGTCTTTCAAGGACTTCCTGCGGAGTACCTTCGTGAACAATGGATTTGTTTTCAAGAACAGATGTTTCATTCTCTTTCTCTTCCATTACGGCATACGTAACAGAAGAAGAACCTATACAAACACCCAGGGACTTCATAAAATCTCCAAAAAAATATATCCTTTTTTTAAAATGCCTTAAGCAGAATTAAAATCACAGAAGAGATGATATGCCATATTCGCAACAATATCAATTATTGCAGGAAAAAAATGTAAAAATGCCGAATAATGCCCCTGAAACAGGAAAAAACCGGCCAAAATGAACTGCATGAGTATATAATTCTGGCGGGAATGGATATGGACATAATAAACAGGGGTGTCGGCGGCGACCGGACCGAAGAACTGATGAAACGCTGGAAAGAAGACTGCGAAGACCTGAAACCGGATGTCCTTTCCATAAAAATCGGCGTCAATGATGTATGGAGAATCGCGGGTGAATGGAACGGCCAGACCCAGATAAATCCCGAAGATTACCGGAAAAATTACAGACAGCTTATCGAAAGGGCACTGAAAGCCGGGATCCGCCAGCTGGTCCTGTGCAGTCCGACAACAATTGAAAACAATAAAAATGAAAAGCTTTCCGCCCTTCTGCACGAAAGAAAGGAAATCGTAAAAACCTTTGCAAAGGAATATAATGCTCTTTACGTTCCCTTTCAGGAAGACCAGATCTCGCTGCTGAAAGAAAAACCGGAAATAATGTGGACCCTGGACGGCTGCCATCCGACCATGGCCGGTCATGCGGCATTGGCAAGGTGCTGGATGAAGGCTGTCGGATTGTGGTGACACTTTCAACAATTTTCTGAACACCAGCATTCTTTTATTGCATTTTTTCTGATCCGCTTTTATCCTGATACATAAGTTATGAAAAGTAATCTGGAAATCCTGCAGACATCGCAAATTGTTCAGGAATCTTCAGAAAACCCCTTAAAGTATTTTTCTGTCCTGATCATGGGTTTGATTTTGACCATTGCCCTGGCAATGCTGCTTTACGGCGAAAAGTTTCTGTTCTGGAAATATCCGCTCAGCGATCTGGGCGCATTTCTTACCGAAAACGGCAGCAACAACACGGCATCGATGCTTGTCTACAGCGCAGGGTTCATTTTCTGTTCGGTTGTTTTTCTGAAAGCCGCTTCATTTTACCGTAAAAACGACTCTGTCCCCTTTAGGACGGTAAAACTGAGGCTCTGCTACATGATCTCGGCCGGATTTTTCCTGGGTACTGCGCCTTGTGACATGCTATGGATCCTGCATACCATTGGTAACGGCATTATGACCGGAATGCTGTGGATACTGATAATGATTTACCTGTACCAGGGTTTTTATGATGAACAGAGTCCTGTCTATTTCCTGAACCTGGCTGTTTTGCAGGATTTTCTGCTTCCCTATGCCTACCTATTTGCAATCAATTCGGACTACAGGGACATTGCCCAGAAATTTGCTTTTTTCGGTGTTTTCGGTATGCTTCTTGTTTCAGCATGGGCTGTAAGCAGAAAGAATTCTCCGGCATAAGCATCAGGCACCCCAAAGCTTGTGTTTTCCCCCCACGAATCGTCTTTTCAATGCAAAAATCCTGCTTATGCCTGAAAAACACAAGCTTTGGGGTATTCCATAATTTTCACGTCCTGAAGCTGTCAGGACCCGGATTTCAATTTTCATTAAAGGGTTCTTTTTTCGTCTCCGGACTTCTCGAAATACGAAATATCACATTACCACGCGGGCAAACTATATCCTTAAAGCCGTTCTTTTCACCGGGCATCTCATCCATGGCCATCATGATAAAAACTGCATTGCTGACAGCACAGAATGCGTTCGAGCACATTCCTTTTTTTTCTGGAGTCCTGCCGTCAATGATACAGCTTTCTCCTTTCCTGGTGCGTGCCAGTCCCGGACAAATTCCCGATTCCGTGCGGACTTCCGCCGCTTCGCATCTGACTGAATTAATTTTCATTTTTCCTCCATACTGCCTTGATAAGACTGCTTATTTTTTGTAAATGCGCATATACTTATTTAATATTCAAAAAAATATTTCCAAATTCCTGTCATCCCCGCTTTCACGCAAATTACTACTCATTAGAATCTGAAACGCAGATGCCAACGATCGTTGGCACCTACTCCGACTCTGTCCCCAAAAAAACGGCTTTTTTTCAGGTGTCTCCGCTGATTCTGAATATTTCAGATTTTCTGACAATTTTTTCCAGAAGCACCGAACTTAAAACAATTAACGGGATTGAGGTCAGATAACGGATAATCGTAAAAAGAATTCCTATACACGATGCTTCAAATATGGTCATCGGAATGCGGCAGACACATGCCGCCCCCAGATATGCAAATACAACGGCAGGTCTTGCTCCTTTTCTGGAAAGAGCAGCTGCAACAGGAATGGCCGCTATCATCGTACCGACCGTTGCTCCGCCAAGGAGTATCACCCAGAGGAATGCCTTCAGACCGGAATTTTCTCCCAGGTGCTTTTCTATTGTCTGCCTGGGCACCCAGACTTCAAACTGTCCGATCAGAATAAATGCGAAAGGCAGGATTTTTATCATTTCAATGAAAAAATCCATGAAATTCCCGCCTATTTCCAGTCCGGCTTTATTTCCGGCAGCGGCCAGCACCAGCAGTACTGCTCCGGCTGCCGCAGCCAGTATCCAGTAAATAATATCTTTGCGTTTCATCAGAACAGCTCCCCGTAAACCAGCCCTGTGACAATTGAAACAGCGGCCGCGATCAGTAAATAGACTCCATTTCTCAGTATTGCAGTTTTTGTTCCGAGGAATTTGCTTTCAACCGGAAAAGTGACAATACCTACCGTCATCAGGCTCCCCGTAAAAGCCGAAACAGTCATGTACTGGACACCATTCTGAACAAGGATCCCTCCAAGCGGAAAGGCAATAAATCCGGGCATCAGCGTCAGAGACCCGATCAGCAGCGCTGAAAGCCAGGCCATAAATCTGTTGTTACCTGATAAAAGCGCTGAAATTCTGTTTTCGGGCAGAAACCAGAGCAGAACAGCAACCACAAACAGGACGAAAAGAAGCGGCGGCACAATTTTCAGAAACCTGAACAGGGCTTTTTTCAGGCCTGCAAGAGCTTTCTTCCGGTCTTTAATAAATGCCGCAGCAAGAACCGCAGCACTGAGTATTAAAATCGGGACCATATGTTATTTCTGTCCTGTCTCTTTCTGCAGATTCTCACATTCCGCCTGATTATCTTTCAGTTCACATTCGCTGCCGCTGTCGATTTCAGCATCTATACCTTTAAGGAAGGCAAGCGTATCCATGCCGTATTTTTCAAGAGATTTCGTATTGACTGAATAATGAATATGATAACCCCTGCGGTCGGCAACAACCAGACCACTGTTTTTAAGCACCTTAAGATGCTGCGAAACCGCCGGCTGACTGATATCAAGCTTGGCGGCAATCATCCCGACACACAGGTTGTTTCCGCTTTTTGAAATGAGTCTGAGGATCTTCAGCCTGCTCGGGTCGCCAAGTGCCTTGAAAACCTCTGCCGTATTGTTTACAAATGAATCGGACATATTGTCACCTCCGTATAACTACATAAGCAATTACTTATACTCTAATATATTTTTATTGCCATGTCAACTGCTTCTTTTTTTGAACCAGAGAGGTCACAGAGAGACATCGGTGATTCAAATTAATCGGTATCCCATCAAATATAGTCTTTTAATTGGATTATATTTTTTGTTTTTCCCAAACCATAAAATAATTTTGGAATAAACAGGCGATATCATGGATATTGATAAAGCTTTCAATAAAAACTCTGTGCCCTCTGTGGTTCAAAGGTTCAAAAAACCAAAATATCTGTTAAAAAAACAGAACTTTCAATAATCCATCCGCTGAATCTTTCGTCTTCATTTCCCGAAAAAAAAACATCTCAAAATTGGCAATCAAAAAAAGAATCTATTGGAATTATCAATAGAAAACAAAATATTCCTGTTATTTTTGAGGAGTTATACAATGAAACGCTATTTCATGATTTTTATACTGCTGCTTCTCTTTCTTCCTGTCTTCGGACAGTCAGACGAAAAGCCGACACTGGCATATTCAGGATAATATTCCATTATCAGCTTGATTGTATGAAGCATCGGGCTGTCGGCCAGAAATGCTGCAAAATCATCCTGGCACTGCCCGGCATCATGCGTGCATGCATCTATGCAGCTTCCGCAGCCGATGCACAGCTCATGATTTATTTTTACCGTTTCTCTGCTTCCGTTTATGCAGTACTTTACGGGACATACGCTTATGCACTGATGACAATTAACACAATTATTTTCATCACCCTGGATCACGGGGCTTAAAATCATACCAATATCTCCAAAATCTATATGCATATTAAGTAAAATAAAAAAGAAGACAGAATTCTCATTAATCAGGTTATTTTTTGATTAATTCTGTGTTTTGCGGACACTTTCCGGCTTTCTTGACAAAGCAACGATAACAGCAATAATGTTTACATGGAGATAATTGAATGAAAAAAAGATATCTTGTTTTTATCATGCTGGCTGTAATGTCCTGCGGCAGCAAGGCTTCGGATGAGGAAATCAGCATTCTGGACGACAGCCAGGCTGAATCCGTTACTCTTGCAGGATTTTCATTCAGAATTCCCAAAAAATGGAAAACAGAAAAAATATCCGAAACGGGTGTTATTGCCGGTGTGGAAGTAAAAATACTTGATTCGTTTACCAACCGGGAAATGGTTATCAATGCATCCAGTCTGAAAGTTAAGGAAGATACCGGTCTTAAAAGTCTGGATGGGTATTTTTATGCCGTTTCACAGGCTTTTTCGGAATCCGAAGCGAATTTGTCGCAGACACAGATTAACGATATATCAGTAAAAAGCATCCGCCTGATTGATGAAGGTCTGGTAATACTCAAATCGGTTTTTTATGAAAAAACACGCGGGGTTTTTCAACTTGATTTTATATTTCCTGTAGATTCTTTCGATAAATACTCGCAGATGATATCGGACATTGTCAGTACAATAAAATAGCATGACCGGCCGGTCTGCGGAACATTCTGAATGTGCTTAACTGGATTCCCGACAGACTTTCTCAACCCATTTCCTGTTGTTCCACAGGGCGCATCCGCCCTGGTCTTCAAACAGGTTTTCATGATTGTCACGTATGGTTTTCAGAAATTCTGACTGCAGGGCTTTTTCAAGAGAAACATCTTTCAGCGAATCCCTGGAAAAAGGAGCAAAAGGACACGGCTCAAGTTCTCCTGCCGGATTCACATGGAAAAACCCGCGGCCGGCAGACAGACAGCCGCCCATTTCCGATTCATCACCCGGGAAAGATACAAACATGGCAGGAATCCTTTTCCTTAAAAAAGAAAGGTCCTCTTCCATTTTTTCTCTTTCTTCCCTCGAAAGACAGAGCTGTTCAGTTCCCTCTTCGAAAGGTACATATTCATTATAAAAAAACAGTTTTACTCCCTTTTTCAAAAGGTCCGAAAGATATCCGGGATCGGTAATTACGTCATAATTCTCTGTTGTCACTGTAAATGATACGCCGGTAAAGACATTGTTTTTCCTAAGCAGACTTAATTTTTCAAGTACTTTTTCATGTATTTTCAGCCCGCGGCGCTTGTCTGTCTGATCTTCGGTCCCTTCAATACTCAATACAGGCACAATGTTTGGCTGTTTTCTGAAATACTGCACGATATTTTCATTTATCAGCAGGCCGTTGCTGAATACAGGAAACAGCATTGAAGGAAATTTAGCCGTCAGGTCAAAAAGGCCGTCCCTTTTCAGGGGTTCACCGCCGGCAATCAGGGAAATGGATGTTCCAATCTCCTCCGCTTGTCTCAATATTGATTCAAGTTCAGGATCGGTCATCTCTTTTTTCGAAGAATCATGATTTATTTTTGAGTAGCATCCTGCACAGTTAAGATTGCATCTGCCGGTTACGCTTACGATCATAAAAGGCGGAATATTGATTCCCTTTCTTTCTTTCAGCCTTCTTAATTTTGCGGCCTTTCTCTGTCTTGCGATAAAACGCATAAGGAAAAGGAAAAACCTCGGCCGCTTAAGCGAAACTTTTAAAGCCGCCTTAAACAGATCCGTTATGCCCTTTTCCAGCGGCACCCTGAAACCAAGGTCTGTTTTTCCAGTCTGAAATATATTATCCAAGATAAATCTCCCCCTGTCCCGGACAATGAAATATAATTGATACTGATAAAATAGGGATAAATCAGCCTGCAGGCAAATAATTTTTTTCTGCAAAGTGATATTCTGCGGAAAAAGCCGCGCCTGATACCCTGCATTCGGGAATAAAAAAGGGTTTATATATGAATATTCCCTGCCAGATGGTTCATTATTGCCCAAATTTAAGCTTTACAATCGGGAAATATGGTTATTAAATATAAATAATGAAAAAACTGGTTATTGACGACTCAAACATGATCTTTGATTCCGCAGGTATGAGTTACAGGGAGTTTCCAAGCGATTTCGATAAAATCCGAGAATACACTAAAGAAATCCTTAAAAACGCCTCAAAAAAAATCCTTGAAGGAAACCTTCTTGAGCAGCAGCTGTCGGAAATAATCAAAAACGGGATAAAGCACGGAAACAAGTGCAATCCTGAAAAGAAGATAAAAATCTGGTTCAATCTTAAAAAAGAAGCAAGATTTATAATCGAAGACGAAGGGGCGGGCTTTAAAAACCTTGAAGAGTGGAACAGATTCTATAAGGAACGGCAGAAAGCCCTGGAAAAGGAAGAATACGAAAAATTCTATTCCATGCTTAATTTTAAAACTACAGGCAGCAGACCTGAAGACGGCGGCAATTCGCTGATAGCAGCTCTCGAATACTGGAACGGCGGAATAATTTACAATAAAAAGAAAAACAAGATCGGCGTTGTCCGCACTGTCAACGGTAATCAGCCCGGAAAGAAACCCTGAGTTCAGTTCTCCTCATCTGTCTCAGTATTCAGTATTTTATATGTTACCTCATCCTGCACAAGAAATACCATTATTTCCTGTCCGCCGAAACCTTGCACGCTGCAGCCTGCCCGGATAATTACCGCTTTCTGATCGGCCGGAAACTTCACATTTTCCAGACTCTCCTTAAAAGGCTGCTCATCAATATGAGGCTTAAGCAGTATCTTTCCGGCCAGCACTTTTCCTGATTCCGGATCAATTATCTGCAGGCAGTCGGCATAATGGTCCGGACCTGTATCATTATGAAGAACTGTTACAGAGACAATCCAGACACTGCCGGTTTTTATCCCTTCTGCCGCAACGACATGTGCATATTCAGGATCGAGTTTTTCAACATCATATTCTGTTTCAATTTTAAAGTTTTTTACCGGAATCAGGTTTTTGCCGATTGAAGTGAACAGCAGTAAAACCGGGATCAGGACCAAAAGGGTATAAAAAAATCTTTTACAGATCTTCATCATTAATAATATACACTCGCGGAAAAGTTATGGCAAAGATAAAAGTCAATCCGTAGCAATTCTCAATATGATGTTCGTTTAAAACATCATATTGAGAATTTGCCTGCTTTCATATACCTAAATAAGGAAAGTGTGGCATAAAATTATAATTTTATGCCTTATGTCGGTCTATCCAAAATAATAATCCCACTGACACAGGATGTATTCATCTCTTTTTCCGTTCACAATGGCAAAAGTTCTCACTAAATTTAAAACTACTGGTCAATCCGCGAATCTCATCAGACTGCCTTTTTCAAAAATCCATTCAGGGGTCCTCAGTTTTCCGGAGAAATCCAGGGGATACCAGGGACTCTGGTCCGGATCATTCGGGTTTATCAGGACCTGGATTTCCTGCGCCGGCATGTAACTCTGAATCAGAAGGAATATTTTCTTTCCGGATTTAATATCTTCGGCCATATCGGCAACCATTACCGAATGTCCCGGGGACCCTCCCTTGATAAATATGTCACCGATCTGCATGTCTTCAAGCCTGACAGGCACAAGTTCCTTTGAAAGCGAATAGGTACCGGCATAGCTGAATATTATCTGAAGATAGTCCCACAAATCATCATATGTATTCGAAGGAGGTTTTTTTTCAACCCACCAGGTATCATTTCCATTTACAGCTATTCTCCGGCCCTTCATCCATTCACCGTAATCAACACGGAAACCATTGGTAAAATTAAAATGAATTTCTGAGTAAAGTCCCATATTCCATAAATATTCCGCCCGCAGCCGCATCAGCGCATCAGCGCACTGATGAAGGTCCTTATCTCCGATCGGCAGATCAATCACCGCCATATATACGCCGTAAGCGCTTTTCTCCCTGCCGTCAAACAGAAGCACTTTGGCGTCGTCCGGTTTCAGCGGAAGGTCCCGCAGGCAGACGGCAAAAGATCCGTCTTTTTCAGCGGTTCTGGCAAATCCATCCGGTACATTGATCCGTGATGAAAGCGTCATTCCTTCGGTATTAATTGCCTCCCGGTCTTCCTGTGCACAGGCAAAGACCATCACCAGGAAAAAAAGGGCAGCTGTAAAAGTGCTTTTCATAATATTATCCTCATTCCGTCCTGAATTAATTTTACATGATAAATCATTATTTGCATTTCATAAAAATCAGTCATTGATATAAAGCATCAGAAGCGCGGACAAATCGTTCAGTCTTTTTATATTCACCCTGTATGTGATATTTCTGTTGTCGAGGCTCTGCTCTTCTATAATTCCGGCATCGCGCAGCTGGGCAAGGTGCCGGGAAATGACAGACGGCGACAACACCAGTTTTTCGGCCAGCATTTTCCCGTTTATGGAAAAAGCCTCATCTGCAATATGTTTGATTATCTTCAGCCTGTTTTCGTCATTCAGGGCCCTTATTATGCCCATTACACTCTTTTTAGCCTCGTCAATTTCATGTATCTTCTTTTCAGTCCTGGTGGCATCAAAAAGAACAGTAATATTCCCCCAGCCGAAATATGTCCTCTGATGGCGCGCCATGCGGGTAATCGGGATATATACAATTTCACGGTAAGGCATCCCTTCGGGAAGTTCTTCAGGCAGCAGCTCTTTTCCTGAAATCAGCCTGTACAGTTTTGTTCCGCCATGTCTGCGCAGATAATGTTCCTGTTCCTCAATTCCCTGTTCCCAGACCGGCCTGCATTGTTCAATTTTCTGTTCAAAAGCCTTTTTCCAGAAAACTTCAAGCAGAGAGACCAGCCTGTCCCTCATTTCAGCCGCATGACCCATCCAGACCGGCTCCGATCCTATCGAGCATGAACAGTAGTCCCTGTACTGTGGATATTTGTCCAGCAGCCTGTTAAGATCATCAAATGTGAAATTGCTGTTTATCTCTTCTTTTGGCAGGACCCGTCCAAGAAGATAGAATACGAATTCATTTTCTTTCAGGCCGCTGATATAGTCAAGAAAACCCCGGATATCATTTTTTTCAGGATATTCTATGGCAATCTCGACAAAATCACATCCCATGTGAAACTGCCGGAAATATTCAGTTAACTCGTTTACAAAAGGCTGGCCGAGAACATCAGTCATCTCTTTTTTATAATCATTACTCTGCCAGGAATAGGTCAGGGCCTGTATCCACATGACCATTTCCATTACTGAAGAAGTCTGGAATCGGGTAATATTCAAAAGACTGTCAGGTTCCTGCTGTAAAGGCATCAGCGCTGCTCCCGGAAAGTATTATACCCTTAATCGATTACAATTGCCATAAATAGCTGAACAGAATGGCTGCATACAGTTTTCTGCTTAAATGATCAGGATTATTATCATGATGATGTTTTTCATGTATTTGTCTGACCATGCTGCAAAGCCTGCATTTTTCGGCTTCGACAAGAATATCATGACTCTTTTCCTTATAAAAATAATAATAATCAAAACCCGCCATAACGGCCTCCTGCCCTGTATTATATTCTTATGCTGCCAATCAATTGCAATATATTACAGTTGCACACTTGTGCAACTGACAATAATATACACCTGTTATTCTGATATGTCAAGTCCGCTCAGTGAATTTATATGAAGATTTCAAATTTTGCAGGACAGGGTTGCCCCATAACCCCCAACGACTATTATACTCATACAAAGTTTCGCATGGTAATCTGATGATTTTTCACTTGATAAAATGCCCTTTGCGTGAGTTATTTATGGCTGTTATTATGATAGATTCAGCTGCTGCGTTTGAGAATCCTGTAAACCAGAAAACTCAGCCATGGCGACGGCTGCTTTTTGTCGGCAAAACTCCAGTCCTTCCAGGATCTGTACATTGATGCTGCCCGGTACATTCCATCCGGGTCAGCCTGGGATGTCAGCGCTTCAAGCATTTCTTTGTAACGTTTGTCGCTGGCTGCAGCCGGATAGCGCGACAGTACTTCGAGTACATGCAGAATATTGTACCAGACATATGGGTATTTTATTTTTCCAAAATCCGCGCCGACACCGAAAAGATAGTATTTTATCTCCCCTCTTTTTTCCCAGTGGGAAAGGAGCATTTCTATTCCGTTAGCGATGCTTTCTGCATACTTTTCATGAAGTTCCGGAAAAAGGGAAAGGGCCTTCAGGGCATAAATATTCACAACAGGACAGGGGTCATCTTTTTTCCCCGGACCACGGAATTTTCCCAGATTCGTATCGCAGACGCAGCGCCAGCCGTTTTCGCTGCATATTCCGACCAGAAGCTCTGCAGCCCTGTTCAGCTTTTGGTTTCCCCTGCAGCCCAAAGCTTTCAGGCTGTACAGAAGTGTCGGCATATCGCAGATTATCCAGGTCCAGGTGTCCGAATTATTGCCGCCGAATGCTTTCGGGATATTTGTAAGCGTCTGAATGCCTCCATCCCCACTTATATGTTCAAGCACCCTGCTGCAGGCTGAGTTTATTTCCGGTACATCGCATTCAAGACCAAAATCTGCAAGGGCGCTGAATGCATATATCGGATATGAGGCATCGTTATGACGTGTAAAAGCCTTTTCTCCCCAGGTGTTTATTTTTTCTAGCAGGTTTTTTACCAGAGGGTGCGTTATCATTCCGGCGTAGGCAGCTGCGGCAGACGGTTCCGTTTTATCCATTCCGGCAAGGTCTGTCATGGTCCGGTATTCCGTCCAGGGTTCACCTGATTTCATCAGTTTTTCAGTTATTTCGTTTTTCATTATTCTCTCTCCTGTTAATATCAAGGTATGAACGGAATATTGTTTCTTCGATTTGCTGCTTTAGCCTCTCAGGTTCAATCACGCGTATTCCGGGCAGATAACTGAGGGCCGTCCGTAAGGCTCATTCACTGTCGCTTGTTTCAAAAACAACCCTTGTTTCACCGGATTTGTTCTTTTCCACGGATTTCCAGACAGATCGCTCGCTTTCTGCAAGCTTCTCATATCCCGGATTAATTCCGAAAACACAGCGGTATACAGGCCTGCTGATTTTCTCCTGGTGCAGGTATGATTCAAAATCAAATTCATTATTTACAGTGAATATTTCCTCAAGCTCTTCGATTCTAATGATCCGGTCAACCCGAAATGTCCTTACCTGTCTGCGCAGATGACAGTAACCGACCGCATACCACCAGCCCCAACGGTGAATTATTCCGTAAAAATCAACATTTCTTGTTTTTCTGCCGTCTTCCCGCCCTGCATAAAGCAGCTGTGCCCTTTTCTTAAGCCTGATGCTCTCTTTTATCTTCTTAAGTACAGGAACAATCTTTTTCATATCCGAACGGTGAAAGTTTCTGGCTGTATACACGCCCTTCGTGCCTTCCACTTCTTCCCGTATCTCGCGCGGAAGGACATTTTCCAGCTTGACAATGGCAGACCTTGTTTCCTGCCTGTAGATATCAGCCCACAGCTCTTCAACCATTGCCGCCCCCAGATACAGGGCACCGGCTTCTTCTGCCGCAAATACCATGGGCGGAAGCGAATATCCGGCCACCAGAGAAAACCCGCCAGCCGGGCCGCGTTCTGAATAAAGAGGGATACCCATATCTTCGAGCATGCTGAAATATCTGTGGACTGTCCGCACAGATACTCCTAGTTTTTCTGCAAGTTCTCCGGCTTTCCTGTTGGGTTTTTCTGCATGTATAAAAGCAGAGCAAGCAGTTTTGCTGCAGGATTCGGCATAACATCTCCGTTTCATGAAAAGAGGATACAGTAATTATATGTCAGATTATGTCATATTTATAAATTTTTTTTAAAATTTAATTTTATATACTGAGATCAGGTATAAACTGATAATATGGAAAAAAAAGAACTTGATATTGAAAAATACATTTCGAAATACTCATCTGCGGAAAAGCTGAAATATATTTACAATTATGAAAACAATCTGGATTTTTCGCATAATATGAAAATTCTCAAAGCCAACAGCATTTCGTTTGTAAATATTGATGACTTTTTCATAAATTTGCCCGATGTCTTCTTTTCAAGAATTGAAAAATCAGTACAGGAACTGAGCAAAGAAAACAGGGCTGAACTTTTAAAAAAGACAAAGACTCAGCCCGGGAAAAAAGGCGTCCTTCAGGCGGCAGGCGAAGAACTCGTTTTTGCGGAATTAGCCGGTCCCAAAACAAAATTCCGACAGCTGTGGGAGCTCAAATTTACCCATTACCCTCCCGATGAATGGAACCCGG
>CAZKOK010000002.1:0-20470 GCA_964554355.1 uncultured Spirochaetia bacterium
TGGATGTCGATGAGCTGTATAAAAAACTGATATAGGACTAGTTTCTCGGGAAAGGTTCCGTTACGGTTTCCGAGTTTGTATCGGGCAGTCCTTCACTGTGTGCCGTAGCCGATTACGCGAAGGTCCATCTGGATAGAAGGCTTACTGCCGGTGAAACAAAGGAGTCGGCACTTAAGGAAATTGAACAGCTGACCGGGAAAAGCAGGTCCGAAGTTGTCCTACCTGAATATCTTGAAAAATCATATACCGGGCTTGAATATGGCATGGAGAAATATTACCCGACCTGGGTGCTGGAGGAAGAACATCCTTATGTAAAGCTTGGGTCCGGATCATATGAAAAACTTTTCGGGAAGAATGTGAAAATTGACAAATGGACTTTTTCGACAAACGGGGTAACAATTAATGGAATCTACGGGATACCGGTAATAGGATTCGGCCCGGGTAGCGAAGCACTTGCCCATGCTCCGGATGAAAAGGTATCGATTGACGATCTGTGCAGAGCATCAGCATTTTATGCACAGCTTGTATATGATTATTCAGAAATGCATACATAAGCAGGAATTATCCTGGAGAGAGGAGACGTCTATGACAACACAGTTACACGGAAAACATTTTATCAACACAGACAGCTGGAGCCGTCAGGAACTGGATACGGTATTTGAATCGGCTTTTGAACTAAAGAAAAGATTTGCTCTTGGAGAACCGCACAGACTTCTCCCGGACAGGACCCTTTTCATGATGTTTTTCGAGCAGAGCACCAGAACAAGGAATTCAATGGAAGCAGGGATGACCCAGCTGGGCGGCCATGCCCATGACCTTACTCCTGACAAAATGCAGCTGAGTCACGGCGAATCGGCAAAGGACACTACAATAATCCTTTCACGAATGGGCCACGGCATTGCCTGCAGGAACTGCTTTTACGGAATCGGCAGCAAATACCTCAATGAACTGGCAGAATATGCGTCAGTTCCGGTAATGTCTCTTCAGGATGATGTATACCATCCTTTCCAGGGTCTGGCCGACCTCATGACGATTTTTGAATATTTCGGCAGGAACCCCAAAGGGCTGAAAGTCACTGTCTCCTGGGCATATGCGAAATCGCATGCAAAACCTCTTTCAGTTCCCCAGTCACAGATTCTTCTTTTCCCGCGCTACGGTATAGATGTGACAGTTGCCCATCCGCCCGAATTCCCGCTGCACCCTGAAATCGTGAAAAAAGCTGAACAGAATGCGGCGGATTCCGGTTCGGTACTGACTTTTACAAATAACATGAATGAAGCGATGGAAGGAGCCCAGATAGTAATACCGAAAAACTGGGGAGGGTTCGGCGCCTACAGCATGGATGATTATCTGGCTTACGAGGAAAAGTGTCAGAAAGAGATGTCAGAAAAAATCGAAAAATACAAAAACTGGATTTTCGATAAAAGCAAGGTTAAACTTGCCGACAAAAAGGTAAAACTGATGCATGCCCTGCCTGCTGACAGGGGACGTGAAGTAACAGATGAGATAATAGATAATCCCGATATTTCAATAGTATATGACGAGGCTGAAAACCGGCTGCATACAGCAAAAGCCGTGATGGCGCTGACAATGGGCGGCAGATAAAATGTCTGACAGAATGCGGGGTCTCTCTTTTCAGGAATTGTGCAGATATGCTTCAAAATGGAAGAAAGGTTTCTTCTGTGTAAACAGCGATCAGTATTACAGACCTGATCCGTTTCACCGCATTGCATACCGCGGAGATACACTCGATACCCCGGTTGGGGTCGCAGCCGGCCCGCACACCCAGCTTTCCCAGAACATAATAACGGCCTGGCTCTGCGGGGCACGCTATATCGAACTTAAAACAATACAGGTGCTTGATGAACTTGCGGTAAGCAAACCCTGCATAGACATGGAAGACGAAGGATTCAACTGCGAATGGTCCCAGGAACTCACCCTGACCGAAGCCTTCCACGAATACCTGAACGCCTGGATAATCTGCCATTATCTTGCGGAACAATTTAATGGGGACGGACCCGGATTTGTCTTCAATTTCAGCGTGGGATATGATCTGAAAGGAATAATGTCGGAAAAAGTGCAGTCCTTTCTGGACCGGATAGAAAACGCAGGCGATTATATACGGGCAAAGCAGAAAAGCGTTGCAGAAGATTACCCCGAAATAGCTTCAGTCAGGGTCCCCGAAAGGATTTCAAAATCCGTTACGCTTTCAACAATGCACGGCTGCCTGCCTGAAGAGATAGAGAAGATCGGCAGATATCTTATCGGGAAAAGAAAACTTGATACCACAATAAAGCTTAATCCCACACTGCTCGGTGAGAAAAGAATCAGGGAAATCCTTAATAAAAACATGGATTACCCGGTAAAGGTGCCGAAACAGGCGTTTGCCCATGACCTGAAATACGATCAGGCGGTTGAAATTATAAAAAAGCTTAAGAAATGTGCCGAAAAATCAGATGTGCATTTCGGTGTCAAACTTTCAAATACCCTGGAATGCGAAAACCGCCGGAATATATTCAGTAAAAAGGAAAAAACTGTCTATATGAGCGGCAGGGCCCTTCACCCGGTTACTGTGAATCTCGCATACGAACTCAGGAAAAGCTTTTCAGGGGACCTGGATATCAGTTTTTCGGGGGGAGCGGACTGTTTCAATATTTCAAAACTGCTTGAATGCGGATTGTTTCCGGTTACAGTCTGTTCGGACATACTTAAGCCGGGCGGATATACCCGCCTGCCGCAGTATATGGAAAAGATCAGTTCATATTTCGGTAAAACGGGTCCTGAGGAATATCTGAAAAACAACGATATCGGGAAAACGCTTGAAAATCTTGAAAAATATGCCTTTGAAGTATGCGGTGATGTATATTACCAGAAGAACAGGTATATTTCAAAAAATATAAAAATCGAACGAAAGCTTCCGGTTTTTGACTGTGCCCGTGCCCCGTGCATGACGGCCTGTCCTGCAGGGCAGGATGTGCCGGCCTATATGCACTTTACAGCTGCAAAAGACTATGATAACGCCGCTTCCGTAATCTGTGAAACCAATCCAATGCCGAATACCACGGCAATGATCTGTGATCATGTCTGCCGGTACAAATGCACACGGCAGAATATTGACGATGCGCTTCATATCAGAATGATCAAGCGGTTTATAATCTCAAATGCGGAACTTCCGCCTGTCAAAGCAGGGAGTACGCCTGCCGGAAAGAAAGCGGCAGTTATCGGGGCCGGCCCATCCGGGCTGGGATGTTCACTTGCCCTGAGAAAATACGGTTGGGATGTTGACTGTTATGAAGCCGAAAAAGATGCCGGAGGGATAGTACGCCATGTAATACCGGGTTTCCGGATGGATGAAAAGCATCTTGATACGGACATAAAAAGAGCGGAAAAAGCCGGCGTGCATTTCATTTTCAGTTATAAAACCGGCAGAAAGGAACTGGACTCATTTAAAAAGAAATATGATGCGGTCTATCTTGCAGCGGGGGCCGGAATGGACAGGTTCCTGGGCATAAAGGGAGAGGATACCCAGAATGTAATCGGCGCACTTGATTTTCTTGGAAGGCTAAAAAAAGATGAACATTTCCGCATTAACGGGAATGTATGCATTATCGGCGGGGGAAATTCGGCAATGGATGCGGCCAGGGCCGCCCTCAGGATAACGGACGGAAAAGTGCATATTGTCTACCGCAGAACCGTACTCGAGATGCCGGCGGACAGGGAGGAATTTCTCGCTGCAATAGAAGAAGGTGCCGTTTTGAATGAACTGTATTCTCCACTGGCGATAAGAAAAGGGAAAAAGGGCCTGATGCTGGAATGCGGGAAAATGCGTCCCGGTCCTGCAGGGAAAGACGGAAGAAGAAGTCCTGTCCCCGTAAAAAACAAAAGCAGAACATTCCTCTGCACTGCAGTAATAAGCGCAATCGGCCAGCAGTCCGATCCCGAACTTGTCAAAGGTACGTATTCTCCGGACAAACAGAACTATAAGCAGGGAGACATACTTTCAGGCGGAGATGCCCTGCGCGGGCCGTCCAGCATAATCAGGGCTGCCGCAGACGGAAGAGACGCAGCACGGACAATCGCAGGAGTGTCTGAAACTGTAAATAAGCCCGGCGGACTTGTAAAGCTTAAGAAACATTCGGCAATACTTGCCTGCAAAACTTTTTCTGAACCGGTAAATGAAGAAATAAGGGGAGAAGACGGTTTTATTATTCCCGGAAGAGGATATACGGAAAAACAGGCTGTAAAAGAAGCTTCCAGATGCCTGCAATGCTCAGACATCTGCAATATATGTGTTTCCGTATGTCCGAACAGGGCCCTTCAGTATGTAAGTAGCATTGATGACCCGCTGAAAGTATACAAATACGATTCGCATAAAGGTGAATTCACAGTCCACAGTGAAATGAAACTCGATCAGCAGTATCAGATACTGAAAATTGCTGATTTCTGCAACGAGTGCGGCAACTGTACAGCATTCTGCCCTTCATCTGAAGCTCCATACACAAAAAAGGCCGCTATATGTCTTTGCAGTGAAAGCTATGACCTGGAAGAAAGGGGATACTTTGTAAGCAGAGATGAAATACGCTGGAAATCACCAGAAGAAAGCGCAATCCTCTGGAAGGAAAAAGGAAAATATATATATACGGATGGGAAATTTACGGCGGAGTACTCCATAAAGTCTTTCACTCCCATTACCGTTAACGGGATAGATAAGGACGCTGTCCTTGATAAACCATCCGTAATGCTGATGATTTTTAAACTGGCAAAAAAACTTGTATAGCAGGATAATTATAATGAAGGTAAAAAGGAATGAAAGCAGAGGAATAAGTCATGTGCCGCAGCTATATAAATAAAAAGGCAGAAAAACTTCCTGAATGGTTTCCGGAGATATTGAATGAATACTGTTCGGATGATGCATACCGTTTTCATATACAGATTCCCGGATATAAAAGAACACCATTGACAGAAATTGCTGAAATGGGTTCTGAAATCGGGATAAGATCGGTTCTGGTGAAAAACGAAGCTTTCAGGTTTGATGTAAAGGCATTCAAGCCCCTTGGGGCAAGTTATGCAGTATTTCATTACTTAAGGGAGAAATACCGGAAGGAAACAGGCGGGGAGCTTGATTACGATATTATGGAAAACCATGCAAAGCTTCAATCAATTCCGGTTACTACATTCTGCGCAGCGACTGACGGCAATCACGGCAGGGCTGTCGCCTGGACAGCGCACAGACTGGGACAGAAAGCTGTAATTTACATGCCTTCCACTGCATCGCAGATCAGAAAAGATAATATAACAATAGAAAACGCAGAACTTGTAATAATTGACGGTACATTTGACGACTGTGTTGCGAAATGCCAGCAGGATGCAGATGCAAACGGCTGGCAGGTAATGGCGGACACGGCATATGAAGGAAACATGGAGCTGCCGCGCTATATAATCCAGGGTTACAGAACTATATTTACCGAAATCGATGAACAGCTGAAGGAAAAAAACAGTGATCTGCCTGATCTTATGATTGTTCCGGCCGGGGTCGGCGGTCTTGCAGCTGCTGCGGCAGGGCATTATTCGCTTAATTACGGCATAAAAAGGCCCATGATCCTCTGTATTGAACCTGATGATGCGGACTGTTTTCTGCTGTCTGCAATAGCCGGGAAACCAGTGAAGTCGCCCGGGAAACAGGAATCGATAATGGTCGGACTGGCATGCGGTTTCCCGAGTCTGGCCGCCTGGCCGGTATGCAGGGACGCAATAAATGTATTTGCGGCAATACCGGACAAATGGGCGGTAAAAGCCATGAAATTATACAGAAAATACGGGATAATATCCGGGGAATCAGGCAGCGCGGGGCTTGCCGGTCTTCTTGCATTAATGGAAAGTGAAAAAATGAAGGAAGTGCGTGAATATCTGGGGATTGACAGCGGAAGCAGGGTACTCTGTATAAATACAGAAGGCGACACTGATCCTGACAGGTACAGGTATTATACTGAAAACTGAAAAGAGGCACTGATTGATTGAATTCGTTCTGAACGGCAGAACAATGAAATATGAAGGAGACCCTGAAGAGAACCTTCTGAATGTCCTCAGGAATGAGTACAGGCTTGTTTCAGCCAAGGACGGATGTTCGGGGCAGGCTTTCTGCGGCGCATGCACGGTGGAAATGGACGGAAAAGGTATTCTGGCCTGTTCAACACCAATGAAAAAGGTTGAAGGGAAAGCCGTTACTACTATTGAAGGCCTTTCAGAAGAGACATCCGGGCTTTTATCATTCGCTTTTGCCCAGGCCGGGGCCGTCCAGTGCGGATTCTGTACTCCGGGGTATCTGATGAGGACAAAACTTCTGCTTGATGCCAATAACGAACCTTCAGCAGACGAGATAAAGGAAGCGTTCCGCTTTCATTTCTGCAGGTGCACGGGTTTTACAAAGATAATAAATGCAGTCCGGCTGGCGTCTGAAATAATAAAAACCGGAAAAATGCCGGCTGCAGGCATAAATATCAAGGCAGATGCCCGTGAAAGGGCTCTGGGAAAGACCCCATTTGTCGATGATCTTTATTTTGACGGGATGCTTTACGGGGTATTAAGGTTTTCGGACCATCCGAGGGCTGAAATTACAAAAATCGAAACGGGATATGCGGAATCCCTTCCGGGTGTGGTGAAAATCCTGACGGCAGCAGATATTCCCGGTGAACGCATTACAGGGCTGATTGCAAAAGACTGGCCGATGATGATTAAAGAAAGTGAAACAACAGGATATACGGGCGATGTGCTTGCCCTGGTGATCGCTAAAAGCGAAAAAACCGCAAGGGCTGCGGCCGATGTCGTGAAAATTGAATACAAGGTCCTGAAACCGCTTGCGGATTACGGGACAGCGCTTGAAAGCAGCATAAAAGTGCATGAAAAAGGAAATCTTCTTGAGCAGAGTGCTTTCAGAAAAGGAGAGCCCGTTGATGAAATAATTGCCGCTTCGGCGTATTCCGTGAAGGGAACATACAGGACGCAGAGAATAGAACATGCTTTTCTCGAAACAGAAGCGGCGCTTGCACTCCCGCAGAATGACGGGTCGGTAATGCTGTATGCAAACAGCCAGGGGATATACGAGGACAGAAGTCAGCTTGCCGAAATACTCAATCTGCCGCCTGAAAAAATCAGGGTTGTACTATGCCAGTCGGGCGGAGGGTTCGGCGGCAAGGAAGACCTGACGGTCCAGCACCATGCCTGCCTGGCTGCGCTTAAATGCGGAAAGCCGGTAAAGGTGAAGCTGAACAGGGAAGAATCCTTCAGAATGCATCCGAAACGCCACCCGATGACGCTGAAATACACCCTGGCCTGCAATACAGAAGGGCTGTTCACCGCCTTGAAAGCAGAAATCATCGGGGACACGGGAGCATACGCCTCGGTGGGCGGAAAGGTGCTGGAGCGTGCTGCCGGACACGCAGCTTCTGCGTACTCTGTTCCCAATACGGATGTAACTGCAAAGGCCGTTTATACAAACAATGTCCCCTGCGGGGCAATGAGAGGGTTCGGTGTCAATCAGGTTGTTTTTGCCATGGAATCGAGCATCGATGAATTATGCAAGGCGGGCGGTTTTGACCGCTGGGAAATACGTTACAAAAATGCCCTGAGGGATGGACTGTCCACGGTTACCGGACAGATTTTATCCGGGGGCGTCGGAGTGGTAAAATGTCTTGAAG
This sequence comes from uncultured Spirochaetia bacterium, assembly GCA_964554355.1. Lineage (GTDB taxonomy): Bacteria > Spirochaetota > Spirochaetia > CAZKOK01 > CAZKOK01 > CAZKOK01. Next base: position 7,695 of record CAZKOK010000002.1, read on the forward strand.
CGCTGAAACCATGGTATGACAAAGCTCTGTACAAGGGGCTGGCCTGCGGCATAAAAAACACAGGGATCGGAAACGGTGTTGATGACATCGGCATTGTAAAAATAATAATCAATGACAGTGCCGAAGCTGAAGTCTGGCACGGATGGACAGAAATGGGGCAGGGGATTTTTACAATCGCCCGTCAGTTTGTGAATGAATGTGCCGGAATTCCGGTTGATAAAGTAAAGGTGTATGCTGACACATCAATGGAAGCCCCTGCGGGGATGACGACAGCCAGCAGGGGAACAAGCCTTCTGGGAAATGCAATAATAAAGGCATGTGAAAAACTTAAGGCTGATCTTGAAAAATCCTCTCTTGAAAAGCTGAAAGGCAATGAATACCGGGGAGAATGGCGCTGCAGCTGGACAACAAAACCCGGTGAAACCGGCAGGGACGGAAAGGTTTTTACTCATTATTCATACGGATATGCTGCCCAGCTGGCTGTACTTGATGATGAAGGAAATATTGAAAAAATTATTGCGGCCCACGATGCCGGAAAAATAATTAATCCGCTTCTGTTTGAAGGGCAGATAGAAGGAGCGGTCCACATGGGGCTTGGATACGCCCTGTCCGAAGATTTCCCCAGCAGGGAAGGAATCCCCGAATACAGCAAAATGAGACAGCTGGGAATGATCGGGATCAGGGAAATGCCCGAAGTAAAAGTGATAGGCGTTGAAGTACCCGATCCCTACGGTCCTCTCGGGGCCAAGGGGGTGGGCGAAATTGGGCTTGTGCCCACAGCGGCAGCTGTTGTCAATGCTTTTGCCGATTTTGACGGTGAAAGAATATATTCACTTCCGCTGTTAAAGGAAAGAAAAAACAGAAAAAGGAAAGGCGGCGGGGAATGATTATAAAAAACTGTCTGTACGTTGACTGGCAGACCCTGGAATTTTCCAAATGCAGCCTGAAAGTCGAGGAAAAGCCGAAGGGTTCTGTATTTAAAATCGATAAGGAAGATCCTGCGGACAAAAATATCATCAATGCTCACGGGAAAATTGTTACCAAGTCTTTTGTCTGTGCGCATCATCATATCTATTCAGCCCTGGCCAGGGGTATGGATCCTCCGCATTCTGTACCACAGGACTTCTCCGGGATTCTTAAAAAAATCTGGTGGGTCCTTGACCGTTCGCTTGACGGAGAAATGATACGCTCTTCGGCAGAAGTGACTGCCCTTTACTGTCTTAAGAACGGAGTCTCAACAGTAATTGATCATCATGCCTCACCATCATATCCGGGTGAATCGCTTCACATTATAGCTGATGTCTTTAAAAAAGCCGGAATTGAATACATGCTTGCCTATGAGCTGTCCGACCGGGATGGACCTTTGGCCCTGGAAGCCGGTCTTGATGAGACCAGGAAATACCTTGAAGCGGGAAATCCGGGGCTTGTCGGGCTTCATGCTTCGTTTACTGCGGGGGATGAACTTCTGAAAATGGCAGTTGAACTTGCGAAAAAGACCGGCAGCGGTATTCATATCCATGCAGCAGAAGACATTTACGACCAGAAGCACTGCATGGAGACATACGGTAAACGGGTAATTGAAAGATTTGATGATGCAGGCATACTCTCCATGTCCAAATCAATACTTGCGCACTGCATTCACATAAATGATCATGAAAGAAAACTTGTCAGGGACTCTGAAGCCTGGATTGTCCAAAACCCCGACAGCAATCTGAACAACAAGGTCGGCTTTTTTAATGGAAAGGAAATCGGGGACAGAGTCATGTACGGTACTGACGGGATGCACTCGGACATGATTAAAACCGCCCAGACGGCCTGGTTTGCCAACACAAAGGAAGATGAACTCTTGCCCGATATTGTTTATGATCGGCTCCGGAATTCCCATATTTATCTGAGTCAATCCGGCTTTGCAGGAGACGGAAACAATAATCTGATAATGCTTGATTACGATTCACCAACGCCCGTAAATCCGGAAAATTTCAGCGGCCATCTGCTTTACGGAATGGAAAACAGACATATTGCGGCCCATATAATTCAGGGACGGCTTGTTTATGAAAGTAGTGCTGTAAAAACACTTAATGAAAATGAAATACTTTCAGAATCACGGAAACAGGCAAACAGACTCTGGAAGCAGATGAAAAAAACAGGAGTACACGAATGATCGATTTTTTTGACAAGGTAGTGAATGAAGATGTTCTTGAAAGGACAGTGAAAATATTCGCAGAAAGGGGAATAATCCTTCCGCTTTTTTCAGAGCTGAAAAATCCTGAAAAAATCCATCCAGCGATAATTAAAAGACTTAAAAGCATAGGTCTTTGGGATGTCGATCCGCTTAATCTGTTCAGGATTACCTGGAAAAATGAACCTGTTGAGATAGGCGGCGGATTCGGCGGGGTCAATTTTATTGAACTTCCTTCCGGGCTGACCGGCATTAAGGCAAGAATGATTATGCTTATCGGAAAATGGTTTCCGACAGGAGCCCACAAGGTGGGAGCCGCATACGGCTGTCTGGCCCCCAGACTGATAACCGGAAGATTCGATCCGTCGGAGCACAAGGCCGTATGGCCTTCAACTGGAAATTACTGCAGGGGAGGGGCATTCGATTCAAAACTGATGGACTGTACGGCCATTGCAATTCTTCCCGAAGAGATGAGTCGTGAACGTTTTGAATGGCTTAAGGAAATCGGTGCGGAAATAATCGCCACGCCGGGCTGCGAATCGAATGTCAAGGAGATTTATGACAAATGCGATGAGTTGAGGCAGACACGGGATGATGTCGTGATTCTCAACCAGTTCGATGAATTCGGAAACGGAGCATGGCATTATCAGATCACGGGAGCCGCAATAGAAGAAGTGATAAAACAGGTAAGCAGCGCAGATACCAATCCGGCCGTTTTTGTAAGTTCAACAGGATCGGCGGGAACAATTGCAGCGGGGGATTATCTGAAGACAATATTTCCCGGAATAAAAACCGCTGCTTCGGAAGCACTCCAGTGTCCCACGCTTCTGTTAAACGGCTTCGGCGGACACAGGATCGAAGGCATAGGTGACAAGCATGTCCCCTGGATTCATAATGTACGAAACACTGATTTTGTAACTGCAATTGACGACAGACACTGTATGAAGCTTTTACGGCTGTTCAACGAACCTGCCGGACATAAACTCCTTAAAAGCATTTCATCATTTGATACATCAAAACTGCATCTGATAGGTATTTCCGGAATTGCCAATATACTGGCTTCCATAAAGACAGCAAAATACCTTGAGCTTGATCAGAATGATATAATCGTTACGGTTGCTACAGATTCAGCCGATCTGTATCAATCCAGAATCCGGGAACTGCGGGAACAGTCCGGAGAATTGTCATCTTCACAAGCTGAAGTGATATTCTCTTCAGCATTGATGGAGCAGGGAACAGATAACATGAAGGAACTCAGGTTTTATGAGAAAAAGGCAATACATAATCTGAAGTACTACACATGGATTGAACAGCAGGGCAGGGAAACCAGTGATCTTAACAGACTCTGGACTGATAAAAAACTCTGGACTGAATTGTTCAGTCAGCCGGTTGTCTGGGACGATCTGATAAACCAGTTCAATGATATGACGGGACTTAAAAAGAAATTATGAGAAACAGAAAAATTCTTGTATACGGAGGCAGCTGCGTTCTGCGTGAAGGTACATATAAAAGGGACATACTGATAAATGGAGAAAGGATTGAAAAACTCCTGGATGAAAAATCAGACAGTTCATCTGTCAAAGCTGATGAAATAATTAATGCCGAAGGAAAGTTGATCATTCCGGGAGGGATTGATCCTCATGTTCACTTCAGTCTTCCATTGTCCGGCGGGGTCCGTTCCGCTGATGATTTCAGAAGCGGAACAGCGGCTGCGCTTACCGGCGGAACAACTACAGTAATAGATTTCATTACACCGACCCCTGGTGAATCGCTTGATGAAGCCGCTGAAAAGAGGCTGAAGGAAGCCGAAGACAGTCTGTGCGACTTCAGTCTGCATTTTTCAATTGTTAATGGAATGACGGACGTCAGAAATCAGCTTAAGGAATGCAGCCTCCGTTACGGAATAAATTCCTGCAAAATATACCTGGCCTATCAGGACACAATCGGACTGAAAGATGATCAGGCGTTTGATGTCTTTAAAGCGGCAGCAGAACTCGGGGTAAAACTTCTTGTTCACTGTGAATGGGGAGAAGCAGTCGATTTTCAGCGGGGCGAATTTATCAGGCAGGGTAAAAAGACGGCTGCATATCATGCGGCTTCGCGGCCGCCATGGGCGGAACAGGTCGCAGTTGCAAAAGCCTGCAGGATGGCTGAAGTATGCGGCACTGAGCTGTATATCGTACATGTATCAACAGCTGAAGGGATCGGCGAGATAATGAAGGCCCGTCAGCGGGGAGTGGATGTAAATGCCGAAATTTGCCTTCATCATCTGTTTCTTGATGACAGCAGGTATACTGAAAATGTAAAAAAAGCTCCGCTTTATATAATGAGTCCGCCGTTAAGGCCTGCGTTACAGAAAAAAGCACTTTGGAAGTTTGCCAAGGCCTGGATTATCGGCAATATTTCAACTGATCACTGCCCGTTTATGAAAGCTGAAAAACTTGAGCCTGATAATTTCGGGTCTGTCCCCAATGGAGTTAATGGCGTCGAAGAAAGGGTCCCGCTGTTTTTCAGCGAAGCAGTCAGCAGGTATGGATTTTCTCCTGCACAGGCATCGGCGCTGCTTTCAGGAAATGCGGCTGATTTTTTCAGACTGAAGGGAAAAACCGGCCGGATCGAAGAGGAAAGCGATGCTGATCTTGTAATTATTGACACAAAAAAGGCAATGAAAATTTCTGCCGCCTCGCATCATTCACTTTCCGATTACAACTGCTATGAAGGATTTAAAGCCGAATTTAGTATTACTGATGTATTGAGAAGGGGAAAACACCTCGTTCGTAATGGTGAATTGATCCGGACTGCAGGAAAAGGAAAGTTTTTAATACAGTCTATGTAATAATATCCCCCCGGGGGGGATGGGGTAAACTTTTGATTTTAGAATGCCGCTGAATTGACTTGCGTTTATACTGTTTTAATCAATAACTGAGGTTCATGCAAATTTTAAACTTGACAGGGATGGGGAATATCTGGCTCTTGTCAGCAGCAGGGGGGAAATAATCCATGAATACTATGGGGCAGCTCAGTTCGCACAGCATCTATGTCCACCTTTATGTGAACGGACTTTACTGGGGGCTGTACAATCCGTCTGAACGCCCGGATGATGCCTTTCTGTACAGCTATGACAAGCTTGATGACAATCCGCAGAGTCCGGACAGGGAGGACTGGGACATTGTAAAGGATTTTAATGCGGAACTGTACACAAGGGAAAAACACTGGCTGCCCGAACTGGACAGGGTGCTTAACCGGATTATTCCGCTGTCGCACGAACTTGCACTGGAAAGGTTCAGGAAAGCAGGGCTTTATCCGGAAATTGATCCGCCTGAATTCAATCAATACGGCGGCAAGGCGGACAAGGGATTCAGGCTTGAAATGAATGCTCCTGAAGGAACGCTGTACTATACCCTGGACGGCAGCGATCCGAGGCTGGCGGGAGGAAGAATATCACTGAATGCTGAAAAATCTGGAAATTCCGGTATTACACTGAAAAAAGATACCGCCGTCTCTGCAAGGACGTACAGGGACGGAAAATGGAGCGCCATAATAAAAACGGATTTTATGATAAAATAATACAGCCGATAGAGACTGGCTTGCAGCCAAAATAATTATTCCAAAGGTTAAAACGAATTGGTTTACGCAAAGACGCTAAGTAAGAAAGACGCGAAGGGCTTTTCGTCAGTGAAACTAATATGTAAATACTGAAATTTTACAGTTATTGATTTTTAGGGTTTTTTATTGATCCCAAAAATAAATTTTTTCCGGATTAGTACCTAATGGAAAAGATAAACATATCAATCAGAACCATACCTTCGCGCCTTATTCCTCTTAGCGTCTTTGCGCGATAAAAAAACCGTTTTAGTCTTTCAATCCAGAGCCTCTTCCCATTCGGCATATAGCTTCTCTAGAACCGAGGAAATCTTTTCGAGTTTCACAGCCGTCTTCCGTCCCAGCGCCTGATCGTTACTGTCAAAAGCGTTTTTCATCTCTTTTTCCAGCGCCTTTTTTTCCGTTTCCGCTTCGCCGATTCTTTTTTCCAGCGCGGCCAGGTTGCTCTTTTCTATTTTCTTCTTTTCCTTTTTCTTCTCACTTCCTCTCGATTTTACAGAACCGCTCAGGCGCGGCAGCACGGGATAACGCTTTCTGAAGTATTCTGTAAAGTTTCCTTCGTAGCATACAAGTTTCCTGTCCCTGAATTCATAGACCCTTTTCACAAGGGTATCGAGAAAAAACCTGTCATGCGAAACAATCAGCATGGTGCCTGCGAATTCCTCAAGCGCTTCCTCGATTGCTTCTCTCGAAACGATGTCCATGTGATTGGTTGGTTCATCAAGGATCAGCAGGTTTGTTTTAAGGTAATTGAACCTTGCAAGCTGCAGGCGGTTTGTCTCTCCGCCCGAAAGAATTTCAAGCCGTTTGTCCATGTCTTCATATTCAAAAGAGAAATGCGATGCAATTGCAAAGGCTTCATCTTTTGTCAAAGCTCCCCATGACCGGACTTCATCCTCGATTGTGACAGCCCCCGGACTGAATACAGGGACTTGTCTCAGATAGCCGATCTTCTGGCTTGGGCCTGTTTTCAGGTGGTCATGGTGCCAGTCTCCCTCTTCCATCAGTTTCTTAAGCAGCGTGCTTTTGCCGCAGCCGTTCGGGCCGACAAGTGCGACTCTCTGTCCGCAGAACACTTCCATGTCAGCATTTTCAAGGAGGACCCTTTCACCGAACCCGGTTGAAAAGTTTTCAATCTTGATTGCAGTTGTCGATTTGCTGGATTCAGAATTGATGTCTATATTAATGCTGCGGTCATCAACAGATGGTTTTTCCGGCAGTCTGTCTTTTTCTTCAGCGAGTTTGCGTTTGGAAGCATTCAGCTGGTCCATTACCTTTTTAGGCGGATTGTACATGGACATTGCTATACTCTGCAGCTGTTTGACTTTCTTTTCAAGCATGACAATTTTCTTTTTACCGGATTCATATGCATTTTTGTCCTGCACGGCCCTGCGCAGAACGTTTATTCTGTAATCAGAATAGGTTCCGGTGTACTCAACAAGCCGGCCGGTGTCCATGCTGATAAGATGACCGCAGGTTTTGTCCAGCAGATACCTGTTGTGCGATACAATAAGTGCAGTTTTCTTGTAATTGACAAGAAAGGACTCAAGCCAGGCCAGTCCGAGATAATCAAGATGGTTTCCCGGTTCATCAAGGATAAGAAGTTCCGGATCCGGGATAAGGGCTTTTGCAAAATAGACAAGACTTCTTTCGCCGCCCGACAGATTTCCCATTGTCTGGTCCATTGGGTTGTCCAGGCCAAGCTTATTCAGGAATATCTCTCCTTTTTCTTCGGCCTGATATCCTCCGGCACGTTCAAATGTATCCTGTATCTTCTGATATTCTGATAGAAGCCTGTCAAGTTCCTTTCCTGATGCGGATGACATTTTTTCTTCCAGTTCAGAGAGTTTTTTGCGGAAGGGCTCAAGTCCGGCAGTCATGAATCCGGCAATACTCTGTTCAGCCCCGAATTCCTGTTTCTGCGGAACATAGCCGATGCGCAGGTCTTTCTTTTTATGAAGTTTTCCCTTGTCAATTTCAAGTTCACCGAGAATGATGCGGATAAGGGTTGTCTTCCCTGCGCCGTTAGGTCCGATAAGTCCGTAATTTTCACCTTCAATTATTCTGAAGCTTGCCGAGATGAGTATATCTGTTCTTCCGTTATTGTAAAAAATGGAATCTGCTTTAATAAGTTCCATGGTTTATTCCTCCAGTTGTTAGTGTTTGTCAGCTTGATGAGTTCCGAAGGAATAGGAGATCTTTTTATATGATAAAATGGTATACAAGACCTCGAATTCTATGGACGGAAACTCGAAAGAGTTCTTCCTCCAACAGACTTGTATAAAAGCCATTTCATGATACTGTCCTCCCCGGGTATTCAGATTTATTATTATTGTAACTCATATTCTGCAATTTATAAAGATGATAAGAAGGACAGTGTCAAGATTGACATCATTATTATCTTTCCTTATCATTCAGGTAATATTTATACAGGTGTGAAAGGAAACGGCGGTCAGACATGCAGAAAAAAGGGAAAGTTTTTGTAGCAATGAGCGGCGGAGTGGATTCAAGCGTGGCAGCCGGGCTGCTTGTCCGTCAGGGATATGATGTGGCAGGGATCACTCTTGTTTTCAAACCTGCTGAAGATTCTGAAGATACTTCCTGGTGCAGCGGTAATGAAGCCCTTGATAATGCACGTGCCGTATGCGGGTCTTTGGGGATAGAACATTATGCGGTCAACTGTGCAAAGGAGTTTGAAGATGAAGTTCTGCGGCCGTCATGGGAGACCTATAAAAGCGGGCGTACTCCAAGTCCCTGTATCCTGTGTAATTCAAAAATAAAATTCCGGATAATCATGGAGAAGGCAAAGGAACATGGCGCAGAAAAGCTGGCGACCGGTCATTATGCGATAATTGAGCATGGCGCAAAACCCGCTCTGAGGCGCGGTGAATATTCGCACAAAGATCAGACCTACTTTCTTTTTACCCTGAATAAAGAGCAGCTGAATTTTACGCTGTTTCCTCTTGGAAAACTGCGAAAACCGGAAGTAAGAGATATTGCCCGTGAAATGGGCTTTGCAAATGCTGAAAGAAAAGAGAGTCAGGATGCCTGCTTTATTTCTGACGATGCGAATTTCCAGGAAGCACTGCGTGAAAGGTTCAATGCTCCGAGGAGACCCGGGAATATTATTGATCCGTCCGGAAAAATACTGGGCTCTCATATCGGGATTCATAATTATACGATAGGGCAGCGGCGCGGATTGAAAATCGCAATGGGTACGCGCGCTTTCGTATTAAAAATTGATGCTGAAAAGAATGAAGTAATACTTACCACAAATGAACAGGACCTGTTTTCAAATACGGTTATTGCAGGAGATATTTCATGGACGGGAGATGTTATACCTGAACTTCCCTTAAGATGCGAAGGTCAGATCCGATATCGCAGCAGGCCTTCGCCTGGCACGGCTTCGCTACTTGATGACGGAAGGCTGCAGATGATTTTTGATAAACCCCAGCGCGCAGTCTCACCCGGACAGGCGCTTGTTCTATTTAACGGGGACAGAGTACTATGCGGCGGATGGATTGAATCCGGAGAATAAAATCCTGGAATTTATTTTTCCGTTTCTTCATGTTCAAGAAGGTCTTTTATCAGTTCAATGTCCTGTTCGGTACCATCAAAATCATATGTCGCTTTTACATCTTCCAGAAATACACCTCTGATTTCACACTTGAAGAAGGCTGAAAGAATTGCTTCGCCCTGTCTGACCGAAAGGCTTTTTTTGAGGAAATAACTGTAAAACAGACCGTGATATTTTAGGTCCCGGCATATTCTTGAAATCTGTTTCTGTATTTTCGGACTCAGGGCTTTCCTCAGGCTGTATACAACATTTATTCCCGGCAAATCAATTTTGAAGGGATTGATCATTATCAGGGAAGTGACTCTTATTCCGATTCTTCCGCGTTTGTCAAGCGGGGCATTGATTTCTTCTCCTGAATCATTTATTAAAAGAAGCAGCGGACGTCTGAAGCGGTCTTTTCTGGTTTTGAAATAGACGGCAGGGGCAATACCGCCGGCTGTGTTAATTATCTCTGCTGATTTTGCGAGGACCCTGTCGATAAAATCAATGGAAGTAAAAGGAGTGTCAGCTGCAAAGAACAGGGCTATTTCCTTCTTTTTATATGCTTCGGATGCCGCATAGCCCTTAATTAAATTCCCGCAGATTGAATCTTTCGGTATTTCATTTCTGCCAAAACCAAGCTCATCAGGAAGATTGTCGGGAATTTCAGCATTCTGTTCCACAAAGACTATTCTTTTTTTAACTGTTTTAAGGAAGCCTGATAATTTGCTTTTAATCAGACTTATAAAACCGACAATTACAATCTCGCTGATATTTTCGTCGCGTACCAGATTTTCAAGAGTAAACTGTATAAGCGGTTTGGTGGTTTTTTTTCCGTCTTTTTCAAATGAAAATTCATACAAAGGCTTGTACCCGGTATAAACAAGCTTTTCATGGTAGGAAATCTCGACAATTCTTTTATAATTGCGGACAGCAGTTCTGTTATTGCTGCCTGCCATCAATATTGCACTGTACATAGTCAGCCTTTCTGCATTTATTTGAATAAATAATACACATTGATTATATTTCTATCAATAATTATATTTGATAATTTTAAAAATCTGATTGCAGTGCTGAATTTTTCGAAAGTATAATTAAAGATACTGGTTTGATTATTTGAAATTTCCATGGAGAAAGAATGGCGCAATACAAAACACCATTAGACAGAAAACTGTCTATTTACGGCTTTGATATTATTGCAGACTCTCATAATATGTATGCCGTCCTGGAAATCGATATTACAGATCTCAGGACATTTCTCAGGAAGAAAAGAGTGGATGGTAAAAGCGGATCGCTTTTTGCTTCTTTCTGAAGGCAATTGCATTATCACTGGAAAAATATCCAAAATTCAATTCGATGATAAATCACAGAAAAATCACAGGATTTGATGATGTTGATATAAGTGTTCCTGTAGAGTTCTTCAAAGACGGAGAATATGAGAATATGCAGTATCTTGTCAGGGATGCAGCTGCCAAAACCATAAAGCAGATAGATACAGAAATAGAGAATGCTAAAAAATCATATGATCCGCTAAAAGGGAAAATACTGCCTGTCCCGGTGATAAAACTGATTAATCTGCTTCCGCGTAAATTTACTGTCAGTTTTTTAAAACTGTTTCTGAATAACCATAAAAAAGTGAAGGAAATGTCAGGATCAGTCATTGTTACTGCCGTATCCATGTTTTCCGGTGTAAGAGGGTTCATTATTCCCTATATGGGCGGACCAAAAGCATCTGCATTTGCATTCGGAAGCACGGTCAGAAAGCCGGCAGTAATTAATGATAAAATTTCTGTCAGGGAATTTATAAATTTAACTGCTGTTTTCAATCATGATATTATCGACGGGGCCCCGGCCGCCAGATTCGTAAACTATCTGAGAAAGCTTATTGAAAAAGATTATATGAAATTTGAATAGCTTTTGAGTTAATATAAGCAGACAGAGTTGAAAAGTAACAATTCAGCTGTTAGAATCCGGATGAGTTATGAATGCAGAAATTACAAGAATTCCATTTGAAGAAATGAAAGCCCTGCTTGAATCCGTAATGATAAAAGAAGGATTTCCTGCGGAGAAAGCGGGATTATGCGCAGAGGTTATTACACAGAGCACCTGTGACGGCGTTTTATCACACGGTCTGGCAAGATTTCCAAGACTTATACGGCAGGCAGCGCTTGGTGAAGTGGATGTAAATGCCGAACCCGGGATGATCAGCAGTACAGGTAATATCGAACACTGGGACGGACATAAAGGAATCGGAATATACAATGCGATGACCTGCGTTAAACGCTGTACGGATCTCGCAATCGGCAAAGGTCTCGCTCTTGTAACCCTGAGAAACAATTCGCACTGGCTGCGTGCAGGCACATACGGCTGGTATGCCGCAGAAAAAGGCTGTGCCCTGATCTGCTGGACGAACACTGTCCCCAATATGCCGCCATGGGGATCCGGCAAGGCGCTTGTCGGGAACAATCCGATGGTTATTGCTGTCCCCGGTCCTGAAGGGCATATGGTGCTTGATATGGCGATGTCGCAGTTTTCCTACGGCAAACTTGATTTGTACATGCGTGACGGGAAACAGCTTCCGGTTGACGGCGGATTTGACAGCAAGGGCAGTATTACAAAAGATCCTGCCGAAATACTAAGGTCAATGCTTCCGATGCCTATCGGATACTGGAAGGGTTCAGCCCTGTCCATAGTTCTGGATATTCTTGGTGCAGCACTGTCAGGGGGCAGTCCCGTGGCGGATATGAATATGGCGGAGAATGATTTAAGTCAGGTTTTTATGGCAGTATCAATGAATGATTCCGGAATCAGCCATGTGGGAAAACTTTTAAATCAGCTTGCCGGGCAGTTCGGAAATGCTGCCGGACCAAACGGTGAAATTCCAAGATATCCCGGACAGCTTGTTCCCGGATTGCGTGAAAAGAATATGAAAGAAGGAATCCCTGTTCCTGTAAAATTATGGGAAAAGATCAATTCACTGTAAAATAAGGGGCCCCGGGTCAGGAACTGACGATGTCCACTTCTGCAAGGAATTTATTGACTGCGTCAAGATCCTCTGGAAAGTCGACTTCTTTACACATGTAAGCGGACAGATCAAGAGCGTCAAAAAAGAATGCGCGGTCTTTTGCGGCATTATCCATTGCCTTTTCAAAGTAATCACGGTCACCGGCTTTTTCAAGATAATTTATGAATTTATCCAGATGTCCGGAAGTAATAAAATTGATCCCCAATGATTCGCCTTCACCATTCTTCACCTGTTTGGAAATTTCAATAATTCTTCCGGATTCATCTGTCAGGTATTTGACCTCTTCATCGCCTGTTGCGCCCTTGTTTACAGTTGAAAATGGTCTTCCTGATTCAATTTTATCAAATATATGGCTATCTTTGAAAGATTTGTTAAATAACAACTAGTGGGAACTCTAAAGGATGTGTAATAAT
>CAZKOK010000002.1:20480-25561 GCA_964554355.1 uncultured Spirochaetia bacterium
GGTCCAGAAAAGTATCTTCAAAGACTATATCGCCGTTAAGCCATAAAATATCATCATTTTCAATATTTTTAAGCGCTGCCAGAAGGCTTTTTGCAGTATTTGTTTCGGAATAATTCGAATTTTCTGCATAACAGACATCTGGAAATGTTTCCATTATCTTTTCTTTCTGGAATCCGACAACTATATTAATGTCATTGTCCTTAACAAAACTGGTTAACAATTTTATCTGCCGGCCGAGAATCGTTTGATCAGTATATAACGGAGTAAGCGGTTTAGGGAAAGGGTGTCCAAGTCTGGAGCCCAAACCTGCTGCTAATATTATTACTTTCATATCTTTCCTTTTGATCGGATATATGTTAATAATTTATGAAAATATAATCAAGCATATTTTAACAGCAGAGGGGACACAGCATTATGTCTGAATTCACTGATTCCTATAAAAAAACACTGAAACCGAAGGAAACTGAGGAGTTTGCCAATTCATGGATCTTCAGACCTGTTGCCTTTATATTGGTCTGGCTTGTGCGAAATACAAAGATTACTCCTAATCACCTTACGATTATGTCCTTTTTCTTCGGGATCACGGCAGGGGTAATGATTGCCGTCTGCCAGCATGCGGCTGCATTTGCAGCGCTTTTCTTAATGGTCATTTTTGACTGTGCCGACGGCCAGCTGGCCAGACTGACCGGGAAATCATCCAAAACCGGCAAGATTCTTGATCTGACAGCCGATATCACCTCATATTTTTCCTTTTTTACAGGCGTCGCGGTTTACAGATACAGCCTTACAGGTGATTATTCAGAATTCTTTCTTGTCCCCTTATCATTCCTGGCAATAACCCTGAATATTATCTTTTATGATCAGTTCAAGAATCAGTATATACGCTATGTTTACAGTGATTATCATGAAAAACTTGAGGGAATAGCCAAACTGAAAGATGAATACAGGAACGAAAAACATTTGTTTTTTCGATTGGCGAGATTTATTTATTATGCAGTATATCTTGCCGAAACAAAAGTTATTTACCTCGGTTCACTCCTGGCCCTAAAAAAGCATGCACGCGTTTACAGTCTTGAAAATCATATCAGCAGGGAAACGTCGCTTCGGTACAAGAAACACTTTTTTTTCATGACCAGACTCTGGTCGCTTATGGGGACAGGCACGCATTACCTGATTATACTTGTTTTCCTTGCTCTCGGCTTTTGTGCGCTGCTTTTGCATATTTTCATTATTTATTCATATATCCTGCTTGCCGTTTTGATTATAATCCAGAATTTTGTATTTCTTTTTTATCATGACAGGGAAAAAGTGACAGAATAAAACCGCTTACCTATTGTATAATAAATGAAAACAGGCGGAGGTCTTTAATGAAAACAGCTGTTATTTTCAGTTCGCGGAAAGGATATGTAAAAGAGGTCGCAGAAAAAATCAAACAGGGGCTTGGAGATAATGCGGCATTATTTGATCTTGGCAAAACAGGAAAGATTGATACTGCCGGTTATGATAATATTGTAATTGCCGGATCGGTTATGGCCGGACGCTTCAGTTCAAAAGTGAAAAAATATCTGCAGAAGAATCCTGATGCTGTTTCAGGGAAAAAGGCGTTTCTTTTAAGCGCAGGACTGGATGACAAGGATTATATGGGGATGCTTAAAAATAATTTTACGGAGGAATCGCTTAAATCTTTTTCCGATATTGTATATTGCGGCGGAAGATATATTCCGGAAATGCATAATCCGATTGTCCGCAAACTTATGGCAAAAATTAACGGCGCTGAGGGAGCAATTCATAAGGAAAAGCCGGAAAATATCGATAAACTGATAAAAGAACTGAAGTAATCTTCAAATCCATATTCAATTTTGACGACTTGTAAAGGAAAAGATAAAAACTACGGACTTACGCGACAATACTTCGTATTGCGCTACCGTCTGACAGATTATGCGAATTTTTTTATTCCCTGTCTTCTGTTTTAATTACAGTTAAAACAGGCTTGAATAGTATATTAATTATTTACTTAAAAATTTATCTGTGTAATCCGCAGTAAAATTTATTTTATATGACATATAGGCAATATTCAGAGCTTTTACAGCGATGATATGGATCGCTAATATGTAACCGATTTAAATAACGTCAGCAGGTTAAAAATCAAACTCTTGACCATAAAATTATGAGCAGGTATTCTTTATTACAGTAATGGATTGATTATACAGTAAAGGGAATATCGTGGGTATATCAAAAGCAGTTATCAAGATTAATAATCTTGCATTTAATTTCCAGCAGATAAAAAAGAAAGCGGGAAAAAACATAAAAATCTGCGCCGCAGTCAAGGCTGACGCATATGGTCATGGTGCTGTTGAAGTTTCAAAAAACCTTGTTAAAAACGGCTGCGATTATCTTGCCGTTGCATCCGTTTCGGAAGCCGAGGAACTCAGAAAGGCAGGTATCAAAGCCCCGATAATGCTGTTAAGTCTGGCGCTGCCCGAAGAGTATCAGCAGGCGGCAGACCTTAAGCTTTCACCGCTTGTCTGCACAAAAGACCAGATAGAGGGGTATGCGTCGGTAAACCTTAAAAAAAATCTGAAAATACATCTGCATATTGATACCGGAATGGGCAGGATCGGCTGCTCCCCGGAAGAGGCCCCCGCGCTGGCGTTAATGATCGAGAATATGAAAGGACTGGTCCTTGAAGGACTTTCAACCCATTTCCCGCTGGCCGATGATGACGGGAAAAAGGGCATAAAAGCGACACATGTGCAGACTGAAATATTTGCGGATACTGTCAATGAAATCAGAAGTATGAATATACTGCCTGACTATATCCATGCCGCCAATTCCGGAGCCGTAATCGGACATCCCGGTTCATTATTCAATATGGTGCGTCCGGGTATTTTTCTGTACGGCTATTATCCGTCACGGCAGCAGGAAAGAAAATTGAAAACAAAGCCTGTTATGGAATTCCGTTCAAAAATAATGCAGATAAAAAGCCTGAATCCCGGCCAGACTGTTTCGTATGGAATGACCTGGACTGCGAAAAACAAAACAACCATTGCCGTTGTCGCTGCAGGATATGCCGACGGAGTTTCCAGGCTTCTGTCAAATAAAGGAACAGTGATGGTAAACGGCAGACGCTATCCGATAATCGGACGTGTTACAATGGACCAGTTTATGATTGATCTGGGCAATTTAAGTGATGTGGAACTTTATGATGATGTCATCATTTTCGGTGATGACCCGAAAGGGCCCTCTGCAGAGGAAATCGCGGAAATTACAGATACGATACCATATGAAGTACTCTGCAATGTTTCAAAACGGGTTGAACGGATATATATATGAAAGCTGTTATTTTTGATATGGACGGCGTTCTTGTCAATTCCGAACCGATCCATTTTGAAATTGAACACAGGATATTTAAAAGTCTGGGTTTTACTGTAAGCGATGATGAAATGAAAACTTTCGCCGGTCTGTCCCAGGTTGAATTCTGGAAAAAATTAAAAAAACGGTATGATATCAAAAAAAGCATTGATGAACTTCTGGAATATGATTATGGAAAAAGAATTGAATTCTTTGAAAATATCGTATGTATTGATCCTGTCTTCGGTATCCCGGAACTGCTTGAAAATCTTAAGTCGAAAAAAATAAAACTTGCAATAGCTTCATCTTCATTTGCCGATCTGATTGATATTGTTATGACAAAACTGGGGCTGAAAGAATATTTTGATGTAATTGTTTCCGGACATGAAGCAGAGAACGGCAAACCGGATCCGGATATCTTTCTGTATGCGGCAGACAGACTCGGCGTTAAGCCTGAAGAATGCCTTGTTATAGAAGATTCGGAAAATGGTGTGAAAGCAGCTGTAAATGCCGGCATGAAGTGTGCTGCATTTAAAAATCCTGACTCAGGCATACAGGACCTTTCACTTGCAGATACGATCATTGATACCTTTGTCGGCCTGACCGCGGATTTTCTCATGCAGGTATAAAAAGGATTGAATATGAGGACAATTGATACACAAAAAGTCTATGACATGCTTTTACCTGAGCTTTTAAAAATGAATGTTGAAATACCGCAGGACGTAAAAGCCGCTCTGGAAACTGCCGGGCAGAATGAAAAAGGCCGTGCATCAACCGTACTTTCGCATATCCTTGAAAATATCGATATAGCTTACAGCCGGCAGATTCCCATGTGTCAGGACACCGGATTTGTAATTGTATTTGCCGAGATCGGGAACGAAGTGGAAATGAAAGGCCGGGCACTCGGGCATATTATAAACCGGGCGATCGAAGACAGCTACCGAGAGGGGTATTACAGAAAATCCGTTGTTGAGGATCCCCTGAAAAACAGGAAAAATACCGGCACTAATCTCCCGGCTGCAGTTTATTATGAATATGTTGAAGGGGACAGACTCAAAATTTCCTGTCTGGCAAAGGGCTTCGGCAGCGAAAATTATTCCAGGACGCAAATGCTCAAGCCCACAGCCCAAAAAGAAGAAATAATCCGGTTTGCCGTCGATGTTATGTCCGAGGCAAAGGGAAACTGCTGCCCTCCGGTCTGTCTCGGAATCGGTATCGGAGGTACGATGGACTGGGCTGCGCGTATTTCAAAGAAAGCACTTCTCAGACATATCGGTGATGACCATCCGGACCCGTATTATGCACAGCTGGAACATGACATCCTGGACAGGGTCAACAGCCTGGGCATCGGAGGCGGAGGACTCGGCGGAGATATTACAGCATTAAGCGTAAAGATCGAAAAATATGCAACACATATAGCGGGACTTCCGGTTGCGGTTTCGGTAAACTGCTGGGCCGAAAGAAGGGCTGAAATAATTATTTAATGGAAAAAAAATATGGAAATAGATCTGAATATTCCTGATGATCTTGAAAAAATGAAAACCCTGAAGGCAGGGGATCAAGTAAAAATAAACGGAATAATTTATTCTGCAAGAGACCAGGCCCATGCCAGGTTTTTTGAACTTCTGGACGCAGGACAGGAACTGCCTGTGCCTCTGAAAGATACATTAATATTTTATCTTGGTCCTTCTCCGGCAAAGCCCGGTGATGTAATCGGATCTGCCGGTCCG
>CAZKOK010000003.1:0-23278 GCA_964554355.1 uncultured Spirochaetia bacterium
ATATCCTTTGCAGGCATGGCCCAGTTTAAAAAACTGTGGCCCAGAGAGATCGGCGGAGCACCGCCCGTAATAATCAATTTTTTCAATAATTTCTACGGAATGGGCGGACAGACCCACGGAGAAACAATGCCCTATGATTATCTGGCAAGGGTCGGCGCAGGTGTCAATGCCGATAACATGCATGCCGAACGCATTGACGGGTATAATCCTCTTGCAGTGGCCGACGCAATCAAACGAAAAAAAGAGATCGCGGAAAAAGGCCTCGGTCCCGTACTTCTCGACACACTGACCTACAGAATCAGCGGGCACAGCCCGTCGGATGCATCAAGCTACCGCAGCAGGGAAGAAGTCGATATGTGGGAAAGCATAGACTGTGTGCGGTCTTTCGGCGAATATCTGAAAAACAACGGCGTTTTTTCGGCTTCGGATATTGAAAAAACCGACACAGCTGTCATTGAAAGAATGAAACAGATCCTGCTTCTGGCAATTGATGAAGAAAAGTCCCCGTTTGTTAAAACTGAAATCCTTGACGGTCTGATGTTTTCAAATCAGAAAATCGAAAAAATGACCGACAGGGAACCTGAAGTTTTAATACCGGCCGGTGAAAATCCGAGAGTCCTGTCTCTGGCCGGAAAAAGCAGATATGGTATCGATGAAAACGGTAATCAGCTTTCCCAGAGCAGGGTTTTTTCCTTCAGGGACGCTCTCTTTGAAGCAATGCTGCACCGCTTTTACACCGATCCGACAATGGCTGCCTGGGGCGAGGAAAACCGCGACTGGGGCGGCGCATTTGGAGTTTACCGCGGGCTTACCGAAGCCCTTCCCTATCACAGGCTTTTCAATTCGCCGATATCCGAAGGGGCAATTGCCGGAACTGGGGCCGGTTATGCCTTAAGCGGAGGACGCGCTGTTGTCGAACTTATGTACTGCGACTTCCTTGGAAGGGCCGGCGATGAAGTATTCAATCAGATATCAAAATGGCAGTCGATGAGTGCCGGTCTTCTGAAGATGCCGCTTACCGTAAGGATTTCAATAGGAAGCAAATACGGCGCGCAGCATTCACAGGACTGGGCAAGCATGATAGCCCACGTTCCCGGCCTTAAGGCCATGTATCCGGCCACACCCTATGATGCGAAAGGAATGCTTAATCTTGCTCTTTCGGGGACAGACCCGGTAATTTTCTTCGAAAGCCAGAAACTGTACGGGATCGGGGAACTCTTCAGAAAGGAAGGCGTCCCTGAAGGTTATTACGAAATTCCCGAAGGAGCACCGAATACCGTACGGACAGGAAATGATATTACGATTATTACGCTTGGTCCCGCGCTTTACACAGCCCTTGATGCGGCGGAAATTCTTGAAAAGAATTACGGACTTCAGGCTGAAGTAATAGACCTGCGTTTTATCAACCCGCTTGATCTTGAACCTGTAGCCGAATCCGTAAAAAGGACAGGCCGGGCAGTTCTTGTATCCGAAGCCGTCGAAAGAGGAAATTTCATGCACAATGTTGCCTCCAATATTACCCAGCTGGCCTTTGACTTCCTTGATGCGCCGCCCGCAGTTATGGGGGCAAGGAACTGGATCAGTCCCGCCGCCGAAATGGAATCGGAATATTTTCCGCAAAGCGAATGGATTGTTGATACAATCCATGAGAGAATTATTCCATTGCCGGGTCACAAGGTTCAGACCGTGCAGACTTACGGCGAAATAATCAGAAAATCCAGAAAGGGTGTTTAGCAGGAATGGAACTTCAGCCCCAGGGTCTGCTTGATCCGGACCTGAATAAAAGACTGAAAAATCTCCAGGAGTTATATTCTCTGGCCGTTTCTTCCGGAAACACTCCACAGAAGAGTATCGAAGTGAATACCCATGTCCATACCAGATATTCATTCAGTCCCTATTATCCTGCCGGCGCCGCCTGGATGGCCTGGAAAGCCGGCCTGCAGGCTGTAGGAATCATGGACCATGACAGCATAAGCGGGGCAGAAGAACTTGTAAGCGCATGTAAAATCCTGAATATTGCCTCCACGGCGGGCTGTGAAATCAGGGTTAATACCATCGGCACCAGGCTTGAGGGCCGCAGGATAAACAATCCTGATTCCGAAAGCATCCTTTACATGGCCGTCCACGGAATTGCAGAAAGATTTTTTTCCGAAACAAAAGACTTTCTTAAACCGATTCAGAAGGCCAGGCAGGAACGAAACCGGCGGCAGATTGAAAGACTCAACAGAATTCTTGAAAACACAGGACTTGCTGTCCTGGATTATGAGAAAGATGTTGAATCGGTTTCACTCGCACCGGAAGGAGGAGAAGTCACCGAACGGCATATCCTTTATGCTCTTTCGCTTTCTGCATTGCAGCAATGGGGAAAAGGCGCAGGATTACCGGCCGGACTTAAGACGATCCCCGGATTAACCCTGGACAGAATGCAGGAAGACAGACTTTCTGATCCTGAAAATCCCCATCTTCCCTATGATCTGCTTGGAATTTTCAAGGCTGAATTTCTTCCGTCGTTTTTTATTCAGCCTGATTACAATGAATGCATCGGCATAAAAAAAGCCGTCGATTTTTCACGTCAGATACATGCCATACCTGCTTACGCATATCTCGGTGATATAGAGGAATCAGTAACAGGCGACAAAAAAGCGGAAAAATTCGAAGACAGCTATCTTGATTTTCTTTTTGAGGAAATTTTAAAAATCGGCTTCAAGGCAGTCACCTACATGCCTCCGCGCAACACCCTGCATCAGATTAAAAGAGTTCGCGAACTCTGCAGGAAATCCCTGCTTATGGAAATAAGCGGTGTCGATATAAATTCAAGTCGTCAGTCTTTTAACTGCCCGGAAGTATTGCGTGCTGACTTCAACCGTCTGATTGACTCAGCATGGGCGCTTATTGCACATGAAAAACTTGTTAATCTTGATGAATCATGGGACCTGTTCGGAGACGGCAGCCGGACTGCACAATTCAGCCTTGATAAAAGAATAGACATGTATCAACACTCTGCAAAATCAATTGACTGGCCGACACTTACAATAAGAGAAATGCCGGCAGACAGGATGAAAACATGAAAGAAAAAATAATCCGGTTACTGCCCGTTCTGCGCGGAGCTTTGGCAGAAACCTGCCCCGGGCCCAAGCTCCGCTTCAGCGAAAAACCGGCCCCGGAGAAATCCCCGCAGATAGATCCTGACTGTTTTGAATCCGAAGAAAAGCTGGTGAGGTTTTTAACGGAAGAATTTATTCCCGAAAACAAAAAAGCAGGAAAACTTCCTTCCGGGATTGCTGTTCCCGGAGCAGGATTTATCAGTGCAGCATGGAATTATGACGATTATGATACTGCGGACGGTCTGCCGCCTGCCCCGGAAGAATCAGGAAGACTGAAGGGAAAAATCGCACTTGTCACCGGCGGAGCGCAGGGTTTCGGTAAAGGAATCGCCCGGGAACTTGTCAGTGAAGGCGCATTTGTTTTTATTGCGGATATAAATGCCGGTCTTGCAGGCAAAGCGGCCGATGAGCTGAATTCGGATTTTGGAAAAACCATATCACTGCCTCTGAAAGTCGATGTCTGCAAAGAAGATTCTGTCAGCGAAATGGCCGGAAAAGCTGTATCGCTTACAGGCGGACTGGATCTTTACGTAAGCAACGCAGGGGTGCTTAAAGCAGGAAGCGTAAAGGAAATGTCCAAAGCCGATTTTGAATTCGTAACCGGAGTAAACTATACAGGTTATTTTCTGGGCGTCAAGCATATCGCGCCGGTCATGGCCATGCATTCGGCGGCAAACCCGGCATATTTTACCGATATAATCCAGATAAATTCAAAAAGCGGCCTTGCAGGGTCAAACCGGAACGGCGCATACGCAGGAGGTAAATTCGGCGGAATCGGCCTGACCCAGAGTTTCGCGCTGGAGCTTGTGGAAAACAATATAAAAGTCAATTCGATATGTCCGGGAAATTTTTTTGAGGGCCCCTTGTGGTCAGACCCGGAAAAGGGACTCTTTGTGCAGTATCTGAGTCGGGGCAAGGTCCCCGGTGCAAAAACCATTGAAGATGTTAAAAAACATTATGAAAGCCAGGTGCCGATGAAAAGGGGCTGCTGTCCGGAAGATATTGCGAAGGCGATTTTCTACTGTGTGGAGCAGCTTTACGAGACCGGTCAGGCAGTGCCTGTTACAGGCGGGCAGATAATGCTTAAATAGGAATGGAGAATTTTATGGAAACAAGAGCTGTCAGATTATACGGAAAAAACGACCTGCGGCTTGAAACATTTAAACTTCCGGAAATCAGCGACGATGAAATTCTGGCAACTGTTGTATCGGACAGCATCTGCATGAGTTCGCATAAAGCTGCGATGCAGGGCAGCAGCCACAAACGGGTCCCCGCTGACATCAGCAGCAACCCTGTGATTATAGGCCATGAGTTCTGCGGAGAACTTATAAAAGTCGGAAAAAAATGGCAGCATAAATTCAGTGCAGGACAGCGCTTCGCGATCCAGCCCGCTCTGAATTATAAAGGTTCACTGGATGCTCCGGGTTATTCCTACAGATACATCGGCGGCGATGCAACCGCAATAATTATTCCGAATGAAGTCATGGAAATGGACTGCCTGCTGGTTTACAGCGGAGACAGCTATTTCCAGGGAAGCCTTGCCGAACCGGTGTCCTGTCTGGTCGGAGCCATGAATGCAAGCTACCATGTTCCTCAGGGAACCTGTCGCCACGAGATGGGGATCAGGGAAAAGGGCAGCATGGTGATACTTGCAGGAGCAGGTCCGATGGGACTCGGCCTTATCGACCTTACCATCCACGGAGAGAGGAAACCGGCGAGTCTGTTTGTTACAGATATTGACGACCAGAGACTTGACAGGGCGGCATCCCTTTTCCCCGCCGCTGAAGCGCTGAAATACGGGATCAGGCTTGAATATATCAACACAGCCGTAATAAAGGAACCTGAAAAAGCACTTGTTGCTGAAAACGGGAACCGTAAATTCGATGATGTCTTTGTCATGGCCCCGGTCCCCATGCTTGTTGAACAGGCCGGCAGGCTCCTGGACAAGGACGGCTGCATGAATTTTTTCGCAGGACCGACAAATCCGGAATTCTCAGCTAAAGTCAATTTCTATGATATTCACTATTCATTCCACCATATAGTCGGAACAAGCGGAGGAAACACCGACGACCTCAGAACCTCGCTGTCGCTTATGGAAAAAGGAATCGTTAATCCTGCTGTTATGATTACACATGTAGGCGGCCTTACTTCAGCAGCGGAAACGACACTCCATCTTCCGGAAATTCCCGGCGGTAAAAAACTTATCTATACGCATATTGATATGCCTCTGGTGGCAATTGAGGATTTCCAGGGTGTCCTTTCAGACAATCCGCTTTTCAGGGCCCTGGGTGAAATAACAGCAAAAACAAACGGTCTGTGGAACAGTGAAGCAGAACAATACCTGCTTGCCAATGCCAGGCCGCCTGTTTAAAAATGCATTAGGAGAAACGGATGAGTATTGTTGATTATGCAAAAGAAAAATATTCCGGAACAGGAGCAGATGCGGACAAAGCGCTGAAAGCCCTTGAAAAAATATCCATCAGCCTGCACTGCTGGCAGGGTGATGACGTCGGCGGTTTTGAAAATCCAGACGGCGATTTAAG
Source organism: uncultured Spirochaetia bacterium (assembly GCA_964554355.1). GTDB lineage: Bacteria > Spirochaetota > Spirochaetia > CAZKOK01 > CAZKOK01 > CAZKOK01. Next base: position 5,648 of record CAZKOK010000003.1, read on the forward strand.
CGGCGGCATCCAGGCCACCGGCAATTTTCCGGGCAAGGCCAGGACAATAGATGAGTTGAAAAAAGACCTCGAAAAAGTCTATTCACTGCTTCCGGGAAAGCACCGGCTCAGCCTCCATGCAATCTACGGCGATTTCTCCGAAAAGAAAGCCGACCGCAATCAAATTGAAGTTTCGCATTTCCAGACATGGATTGACTGGGCAAGGGAAAACGGCCTTGGGCTTGATTTTAACGCCACCCTTTTTTCCCATCCGCTGTCCGATTCAGGTTTCACATTAAGCGACAGGAGCAAGTCCGTCAGGGACTTCTGGATCGAACACTGCATCAGAGTCAGAAAGATCGGCGAAGAATCCGGCAGGCAGCTTGGAACCCCTTCGGTCCATAATCTGTGGATCCCGGACGGCAGCAAGGATTTCCCGGCTGACAGAATGGGCTACAGGACAAGACTTAAAGAATCGCTTGACGAAATTTACAAAATTGAACTTGATGAAAAATACATGCGCGATGCAGTCGAATCCAAGCTGTTCGGAATTGGAAGCGAAACCTTTACGGTCGGATCTCATGAATTCTACATGGGGTATGCGCTTACAAGAAAGAAGATACTCTGTCTTGATATGGGTCATTTCCATCCAACCGAACTGATCGCAGACAAAATATCGTCCGTTTTCCAGTTCCAGAATGAACTGCTGCTGCATGTATCAAGACCGGTGCGCTGGGACTCTGATCATGTGGTTGTACTGAATGATGATTTATACGCTCTGGCGCTGGAACTTGTCAGGTCAGGAAAAATAATGAATACATATATCGGACTTGATTTCTTCGATGCCAGTATCAACAGAATAGGAGCCTGGACCATAGGAACACGATCCACATTGAAAGCCATTTTATTTGCGCTTCTTGAGCCGACGGAACAGCTTATTGAAATGGAAAAAGAAGGTAATCTTTTCGGCCGCCTGGCGCTTCTTGAACAGCTGAAAACCATGCCCTTCGGAATCATCTGGGACGAGTACTGTGAGCATAATAATGTTCCCAAAGATTCGGAACTATCAAAAATAATAATGGACTACGAAAAAAATGAATTATCCAAAAGAGATTAACGAAAATCTTCAGATACTTGTTTCGGCATCAAATGAATTCGGCAGAAACCCCGAATACGTGCTTGCCGGAGGAGGAAACACCTCCTGGAAAAACAGCGAATACCTGTTCATCAAAGGTTCGGGAACAAGCCTGGCCGGCATAACGGCTGAAGGCTTTGTTGCCATGAACAGAAAAAAACTGGGAATCATATGGGGACAGAGTTATTCTGCCGACAGCGAAAAACGCGAAGCCGAAGTCCTTGCCGATTTAATGGAAAGCAGGCTTCCGTCCGGGCTTTCGAAGCGTCCAAGCGTAGAAACCCTTCTCCACGATCTTTTCCCATACGCTTTTATCATCCACACACATCCCGCACTGGTAAACGGAGTCACCTGTTCGCAGAACGGGAAAAGGTTTACAGAACAGGAATACGGGGACAGAGCCGTCTGGATTGATGTTGAAGATCCCGGCTACATTCTTGCGCTTAAAGTGAAAAACGTAACCGGAAAAATGATTTCAGACGGAAAAGACTTTCCCAAAATTGTTTTCCTCCAGAACCACGGCGTTTTTGTCGCAGCCGACAGTATTGATGAAATATGGAATATTTATTCAGACTTATTCTACAGAATAAATTCACACATTAAAAGGCTTCCTGATCTTTCTGAAAAAACCATAAACAGCGGTCCTGGCGATCAGGTAAGCAGATCCGTTCTCAATCTGCTGCCTGACATGAAAATTTCAGCCTTTTTCCCGGCAGACCTTGCAGGATATTCCGAAAACAGGGAAAAATTCAAACCTCTTTCACTGGCATTCACTCCCGACCACATTGTTTATTACGGATACAAGCCGCTCTACATCGAAAATCCAGATGAAACAGGAACGGCCCTTTCTGAATTTATCAGCGAAGAAGGGGCTCCCCCAAAGATTGTGGTTATTGCCGGAAAGGGAGCTTTCGCAATCGGCAGCTCTGATAAACTTGTGCATACCGCAAAGGAACTTTTTCTTGATGCCATAAAAATCGCTGTTTATACTGAATCATTCGGCGGACATCTGTTTTTGCCTGAAAAGAACATAAATTTCATCCGAAACTGGGAAGTCGAAAAATACCGGGCATCAATTCAAAGAGAAAAGGATTAATCATGAAGCACATAGCAATTGACCTGGGTGCTGAGAGCGGACGCGTAATCGTCGGTGATCTTTCAGAAATGGATGTTGTGCACCGCTTCGCATCCAAAGCAGTTAAGGAAAACGGCCATTTTTTCTGGGACATCGAAGAAATAATCGATGAAATAATTATGGGCATGAAAAACGCTGTCAGTAAGTACCCGGATTCAATTGTTTCAGCCGGAGTCGACACCTGGGGCGTGGACTATGTACTTCTTGATAAAGACAACAGACTCCTTCAGAAACCATACCACTACAGAGACAGTCGTACCGGCGGCATAATGGAAGAGGTTCGGGAAAAAGCTGGCAGGGAATATATCTACAATCAGACCGGGATTCAGTTCATGCAGTTCAACACGATATATCAGCTGGCAGCACATCTGAAATACGAACCTGAAATCCTCGAAAAAGCTCAAACATTCCTGACCATTCCGGATTATCTGAATTACCGCCTTTCCGGAGAGTTGATAAACGAACTCACAAACGCCAGCACTACGCAGCTCTTTAATCCTGTTACAAAAGACTGGGCCTGGGATCTTATTGAAAAACTCGGACTGCCTGACAGAATATTCCAGAAAATAATAATGCCCGGTGAAAAGCTGGGTCCCCTGCAGCCGGAAATATCCGGCTTATTAAATACAGAAGCTGAAATAAGCGTAATCGTACCGGCATGTCATGACACCGGTTCGGCTGTAGCAGCCGTACCTGTAACAGACAAGTCCGAAAAATATGCCTATATTTCATCCGGCACATGGAGTCTTCTGGGCTACGAACTGGAAAAACCGATTATCAGCAGACAATCCCTGGAAATAAACTTCACAAATGAAAGCGCAGCATCGGGCGGCACCAGATACCTTAAAAACATCATGGGCCTCTGGGTTCTGCAGCAGTGCAGGCACAGCCGGATAAAGGATAAGCCCTCCTTAAGTTACGACGACATCGAGGAACTGGCTGAAAAAAACAAGGGCTTTAACTTCAGCTTCGACATAGACGACATCCGTTTCCTCAAACCGAACAGCATTGACGACCCGATGGAAAAACGCATCAGAAACTCCTGCCGTGAAAACAGCCTGCCTGTTCCCGAAACCATCGGCCAGACAGCAAAACTGATATTCACAAGCCTGGCCGAAAAATACGCAGAGACCCTTTCAAAAGGGGACAGACTCACCGGCCGCAAAACCGGAAAACTGTACATCATCGGCGGCGGCAGCATGCAGAAATATCTGTGCCGGCTCACCGCAGACAAAACCGGCATCCCCGTAACCGCCGGCCCCAAAGAGGCTACAGCCCTCGGCAATATACTGATCCAGGCAATGGCTATGGGTTCGGTATCAGGCCTTGAAGAGGGACGGAGGATGATACTGGAGAACTTTGATTTGAAGGAATATGTGCCTTCGGAGTAGACCCAGCCATAAAATGCCTCACGCTACGATCGGGACAATATAAGAAAACTAAAATGACTTTCGTGTAAAAATTATATTTCACGGAAGTTATTAAATTCTTATTGCAGTGATACGCCCGTAGCGTCGTCGTGTGAGGTCTTCTCAAAGTGTTACCCGAATACAGGCTTAAGATGCCTCTCCAGTATATTCACCTTAACATTGGCCGCAATGCTTTCTTCATGTTCAAGCAGTGCATCGATATACTTCTGCCCCATGTCGGCAGCTATCTTGTAGCCGGTATGAAGGAGCTGGCGGAAATTAAGGTTGAATTCGCTGCAAAACCGGTCATGGCGCAGCGCATTTACATACTGATCGGCTGTCCAGCCTTTTACTGTATCTGCTGAAGGCAGAGCGGTTTTGTCTATATCAATTACAGTTGCATACGGTCCGGTCAGGATGTCGTATTTATCGAGTGACTTGTAATAGATTTCCTTTACGGTTTCGAGTCCGCTTCCTCCGGCTTCGGCAAGGCCGATCAGTTCTTCGAGCCAGGTCGTGCCTGCTGTCTTGATATGAAGGCCGGTATTGTATTTCTTTATCGAGTTATTAATTGACGGATATATTGAAAACTTGTCGCTTCCGGAATGGACACTGAGCTTGAGATTGTCATAAAGTCCGAATTCCTTTACGGCAAAGGCAATTACGGCAAGATCATTTTCAAATTCTTTTTTAAACTGTGCAGTGTTTCCGACATAATCAACGCCCTTGTTGAACCGTCCGGAAAATTTAGGCGCTATTGTCTGCAGAGGTATCTGCTGTTCGTGCAGTGCCGAAAGTATAAAGAACATCTCAATCGGGGTTTGGGGCGTTTCGGTCTCGTCCATCGAGACTTCAATTATCACTTCCGATACATCTTTTTTTTCCTTGATGTGTCTGAAGATATTTCCGGCTTCTTCTGCAGCCAGAAGATATCTGGATGCAAATTCCAGAAGAAATTCTCCGGTAATATCAAAACTGCGTTCGATTCCCGGAATTTCCAGTGTTCCTGAATATTTACTGTTTCTTTTCACAAAATTCGATATTTTTTCCCCTGATGTCTCTTTGCCGATAAAATCAGCAACATCCAGTGTAAAGAAATCTGAAGATTCCAGAAACAGATCAACCGTTTTGAGTCCGACATGATCGGCGTCTACATAATATGAATTGTTCCAGCCCATATCCTTTACAGCTGCATCGGCCTGATCACGCGCGGACTGCGGGGTGCTGCTGATTATTGAATGCTCCCTGTATGACTTGTTCCAGACAGGAACCACATTTATCCCTTTTTGAGCCGCATCCATCACCGCAGACAGCTGGGCTTTTGCCTGATGATTAAAACGGTCTCCGACACCCATTGAGTATTTTTCAATTTTTTTCATTTTTCCATCCGTTAATTGTTTCCGGTTTTAAAAGGCGGCCCTTACCGCCCTCGTCATTATTCATTATAAAACGCTGTTCATCAAGTACAGGCTGCAACAATAAGCCTTCCGGCTGCAAGCACAACCGGAAGGCTTATGATTATCTGTAATTCAAAGCAGATACCAGTTTACTTCTTTTCAACAGAAAAACTGTCGATGTAGTATTCAAGTATTGCATCTGATGATTCAACGTAAACTACAGCAGCTTCATAATCTGCAGCTACAGTATATTCGCCGGTAAGGTTAACCCAGGTGCCGGCTGCCCCTGCTCCTTCGGTTACTCTGTCCCAGCCGGTTTCACCATTGGCTTTTCTTTCAATGGTCATAATCACATCTGAGTCAGCCTGTCCTTCCTTGATTTTTACCCATACGGAAAGAGCGTATGTTCCGCCGTTCTTAAGTACATCGGTAAGGTCCAGAGAAGGTCCGTTCCATCCGCTTGTTCTTCCTGTTGTAAGAAGACTATATGAACCTTCATATGCAGTTTCATCTGTAGATGTAAGAGTTACAGATCCTCTTTCTTTCCATGCGCCTTTTGTTCCGTCTTCGAAATCAGAAGCATAGGAATCTCCTGATGGTGCTTCCGGTGCAGCAACTGCTGGAGCGGCAGCAGGAGCCGGTTCTTCCTTTACTTCCGCTTTTGTTGCACAGCTCATTATCAGAAGAAGTGCAGCAAGCAGCAATAAAATCTTTTTCATAAATTACCCCTTAAAATTGGTTTGCCCAATTATAACACAATTCATATAACGGCAAAGCGGAAAGTGAATAATCCCGGCTGTTTCTTTTATACTAAGCCGGTTTCCCGATACTGATTCACCGCCTCTGTTACTTTCTGCTTTATCTGATCCCGTACTCTCCGCGTATTGCCGAGAATATCTTCTTCTGTCCCTTTAAAAGATGAAGGATCATCAAACGGCCAGTTCATTCTTTTTATGGTTCCGTGAAAAACAGGACATCTTTCATGCGCATCATGACTGCAGACAGTAATCACATAGGAAAAACTTCTTCCCTGTTCAGACAAATCAAATACGCTTCTGGTTTTTTTGTCACTGATATCTATTCCGTCCTCTTTCAGAACTTTTACAACATAGGGGTTCAGAGCACCAGGTTCCAGCCCGGCGCTTTCAACATCAAAAATATCGCCTGCATATTTTCTGATATATTCTTCTGTCATCTGGCTTCTGGCGCTGTTGTGCACACATACAACTAAAATATTCGGTTTGCTGCTCATTTACTGCTCCTGTTGTGTGTTTTATCAAAATAAATACATTTTCATTATATTATACAGCTTATTTATAATACAGTGCTTTAAAATTATCAGTAAAAATCTGACCCTGTTCAGGCATATTTACAGTATGCTGCTTAATATTCCCGTTTATGCCCCTTCAGGCTCAGGAAACCATCTGCGGGTCCTGTTGGCAATCCGGACAAGCGTCAGCATCACCGGAACTTCAACAAGAACTCCAACTACAGTAGCCAGGGCTGCTCCGGATTTTAACCCGAACACAGAGACGGCTACCGCAACAGCCAGTTCAAAAAAATTACTTGCTCCAATCATCGCAGCCGGCGCGGCAACAGCATGCCCGGTTTTCCATACTTTTGCCCATAAGCAGGCCACAAAAAAAATCAGAAATGTCTGCAGGACAAGAGGAACAGTAATTATTAAAATGTGAAGCGGGTTCTTTAGTATAACATTTCCCCGAAATGAAAAAATAATAATTAATGTGACCAGCAAACCAGCAACAGTTATATTTTTGAATTTCCCGGTGAATACAGTGTTAAAATACATTTCACCCTTTTTCTGTATCACGATTCTTCTGGTCAGCACTCCTGCCGATAAAGGAATAACAACAAACAGTAAGATAGCGCTCAAATATTCCGAGCCCTGATCCATCGGTATTCCTTGCTGCTTTATTCATAATGCTACTATTGTCTTAATTTTTTTTTATATTTCAGCTTTCTGCTGAAACCGGCAATATTTATTTACAATCTGAAAAGACCTGATTTCTGATCTTTCCGGTAATGTCTTCTATAATCGCGGGAGTTATTTCCGTCTTTCCCTTCTCAACTCCGTAATCTGTCAGAAGTATATGTTTTATAACAATTCCCCTATTTTCAAATGCTTTCTTTCCGCATGCAACAGAACATCCATCAAGGACCAGATTCATATCAGCAGCTTCTGCGGATTTACGATAACCTTCAATTCCTGCTCCTATGGCCGCAAGACAGAACATTTTTCCTTCTCCGCTTTTCATCAGTTTTCTGGCAATCTGATCACTGAGCTCTCCTGTGTTTGCAGCTCCCGAACAGGCGAAAATCAGATTTGTTTTCCCTGAATTACATGTACATTCACTCATTGTTTACTCCTCTTTCAGTAAATTTACTATTTCTTTAAAAGTCGGGACCTTCCCGACACTTTTTACTTTTCCGTCGATAACAAGACCAGGAGTTATCATTACACCGTATTCCAGTATTTTTTCCATATCCTGAACCTTGCGCACTTCTGCGCTGATACCTGCTGCATTCACAGCCTTTACAGCATTCTGTTCAAGCTTTTTACAGTTGGCACAGCCGCTCCCCAGAATTTCAATAATCATTCCTTTTCCCCTTAAAATACCAAATTAAATATCCAGCCTGCTGCAGTAAAAAACAGAACAAGCATCAGAAAAAATATCAGCAGCAGTTTTATCTTCATAACCTGTTTTAAAAGGACAAATTCAGGAAAACTCGCCGCAACCACACTCATCATAAAGGCCATGGCCGTCCCGACAGGCAACCCTTTGTTTATTAGTGATTCAACCACAGGAATAACGCCGGAGGCATTTGCATACAAAGGAATGCCCAGAATTACTGCGGCCGGAACACTCCACCACTGGCCATCTCCAAGAGCATCAGCAATAAATTCATCAGGAACAAATCCATGCAGCAGCGCTCCCAGCCCTACTCCGATTATCACCCAAATCCAGACCCTTTTCAGAATGGCTTTGAGTTCAGATACTGCAAAATTATGCCTGTCTTTTGCCGACAAAGATATTTTCACCTGTCCGCTTCCGGCGTTATCTGCATCAAGCGCCCTGCTTCCCAGCGGAGTCAGATATTTTTCGGCATGAATCAGATCAATAAATGCTCCGCCGATAATTCCTGCTGCAATTCCGGTAATTATATAAAGTACCGTAAATCTGAGTCCAAGGATTGAGCCAAGCAGGACAACAGCAACCTCATTTATCATGGGCGAAGTAATGAGAAAAGCCATTGTTATTCCGAGGGGAATTCCAGCTGCAGTAAATCCGAGAAACAGCGGAATACCCGAACAGGAACAGAACGGAGTTATGGCGCCGAATAAGGATGCAAGAAGATATCCGCCTATCCGTTTCTTCCCCGACAGAAAGTCCCGGATTTTTTCAATTTTGATGCCTGCACGCAGAAAGGAAATCAGATAAATCATGAAAAGCAGCAGAACAAAAATTTTAGTTGTATCTTCGATAAAAAAATGAAGCGCCTGGGCCGGTGATGAAGCGCTGTCAAGCTTCAGAATTCTCCAGGTAATCAGATCTGCAAACAATGTAAAAAGACGAAACATATCTCCTGCCTTTGTTTCGATATTTAGCTAAATGTAACATTAATATATTGCTTTTTCAACCCCATTCTGATATTTTTATTTATGGACCAGATAATCCGTCAGCTGAAAGCCCTGGGCGATCCGAACCGTTTCAGAATACTGATGATGCTCCGAATCAGACCTCTCTGTGTCTGTGAACTGCTGTCGGTACTTGATATAGCAGGCGGAACACTTTCAAATCATCTTAAAATACTGGAAAATTCAAAACTCATTTCACATAAAAAAGACGGGAAATGGATAGAGTATTTTATCGCCGGGCCTGAAGCAGACAGCTTTCTGCAGATTATAGAAACCCGCATAACGGACAGCAGACAGATTAAGGATGACCGTGAAAAAATAAAAACAATCAGCCGTTCAGTCTGTCAATCCGGTCCGGACAGTTAAAAATATTACCGGAGAACAACATGTTTAAATCTGATTTTGGGAAAAAATACACACGAAATTCCGGAATACTTGAACTTATGGATGATCTCGGCAAAGCAATGTCCGGCAGCGAAAATTTCTACATGCTGGGCGGGGGAAATCCTGCACACATTCCCGAAATAAATGAAATATGGCGAAAAAGGATGCGGGAAATCCTTGATGATAATGACTCATTTGAAAAAATGCTCGTAAATTATGATACACCGCAGGGTAAGCTTTCCTTTCTGGAGGCCCTTTCGGAACTGTTTCAGCGGGAATTCGGCTGGGACATATACCCTGAAAATATCGGAATTACAAACGGCAGCCAGACATCATTCTTTCTTCTTTTCAATATTCTGGCAGGAAAAGAAAAAAACTCCGGCTGTAAAAAAATCCTGTTTCCATTAATGCCCGAATACATCGGCTATGCAGACCAGGCCGGAGAAGACTGCTTCTTTACTGCAAAAAATCCGCTGATAAGGGAATATGAAAACAACAGTTTCAAGTATTTTATTGATTTTGATAAACTTGAAATTACGGACGATATAAGCGCGGTCTGCGTCAGCCGTCCGACGAATCCTACAGGAAATGTACTTACTGACGAAGAAATAAAGAAACTCTCCAGCCTTACTGCAGAAAAAGGCATCCCGCTGATTATTGACAACGCATACGGAACGCCTTTTCCGCAGATTATTTTTGAAGATGTAATGCCTGTCTGGGACGGGCATATTATTCTGAACATGAGCCTTTCCAAACTCGGACTCCCCGGGACACGGACCGGAATAGTTATAGCTGATAAAAATATCATCAAAGATCTTTCTGCAGTCAATGCGATACTCAGTCTTTCCAATGGAAGCATAGGACAGGTACTTGTCGAACCGCTTTTACGTTCCGGTCAGATTCTGGAAATAAGTAATTCCATTATAAAACCTTATTACGCAGAAAAATCGCTTAAGGTCCAGTCCAGGATCCATGAAGTTTTTTCCAACGATTTTCCATATGCGCTTCATAAAAGCGAAGGGGCCCTTTTCCTCTGGCTGTGGCTGAAGGACCTTCCTGTTACAACCCGTAAATTATATGAAATCCTTAAGCAAAAGAGAGTACTGGTTATTCCCGGTGAATATTTCTTCTTCGGCCTTGAAGAAGACTGGGAACACCGCCACCAGTGCCTCAGGCTTACTTACTCGCAAAAAAGCGATGATGTTTTTAAGGGAATTGAAATAATACACAGCACAGTAAAAGAACTGACAGGATAAGAGCGGTCACGCTAAGGCACAAAGAAAAAAAGACGCGAAGAACTTTACTATAAGTGGAGAATGATCAGATTTCCACGCAGCATTGTTAATCAGTTTTTATACGAACAGTACATGAATTATCTGAACTGACAGCATCAAATTCTTCCGCCTCCTCCGGTGAAATTTCAGACAAGGTTATACTGATTTCTTTCCTTTCAGTGCCGGTATAATATTTATAAAAACAGGCTGATTCCCTGATTAATGAAGCATATTTTTCAGGCAGTCCGTTTCCCCCTGGAAATGCAAGGACCATATCTTCATTTTTTTCTGTTGAATCCCAGCCGGCGGAGGCCTTCAGCTTTCCCTGCCTGTCATAAACGAGAAAAGAAAAAGCCTTTTCTGCATTGTCTTCAAACCCTTCAGATTCCTCAAGGAAAGCGGAGCGGCTTTCCGGGATATCCCTGTTTGCCCTTATAAAGGCATAGTCCTTTCTGATATGCGGAACTTTCGGAAGCTTAAGTGTTTTGACAGGAACATTATTTTCTGCCAGCCAGCTCTCACAGTGCTTTTCCAGATCATTCTGGTCATGACCGAAACAAATGACAGTCGGCACGTATTCTCTGATAACTGAATATCTGCCGGTTGTTTCATCACTCAGCACCGCCCGGTCGATAAAAGGAAGGTCTGAAATCCGCGCAAGTCTTTCATTCTCATTAAAGAGCGGCTCTCTTCCTTTATATGAAGCTACAAATCTGTCTCTGGCGACAGAAACAATAATCTCATCACCATACCGGCCGGCGAGTCGTAAAAAACCAAGATGTCCGGGATGAAAAAAGTCAAAAACTCCAAAAACAAGAACCCGTGTCATAGACTCTCAGAATACTTGCTGGAAAGTTTTTTTTCAAGACAGGAAAGCAAAGGAAATAAATATCCCGGAGCGGGGGGACCTCCCCAGGATAAAAACAAGAGAGGAGAATCATGAATCGGCCTGGTTAAACCGATTAATGAATATCTTTTAAAAATAAAAATCCAAACAAATGAAAATCGAGAAATTGACAAAAGTTCCCCCTGGAATTTTTACTTTTATGAAGATAATAGAATAATTAAACGGAAATTCAGATTTGTCAATATTAATTATCGGTCGATGACCGATTTTTTACATAAATATACTGTTTTTTTACAATTTCTTAATAAAAATACGTTCTTACACGCTGAAAAACCTGATCAAGACCTGAAAGTTTATGCAAAAACGTATTTGTCTTCTCCCTGTCTGCAGAAAGAAAAAGAACAGGTACAGGATTTATTGTATGATCGCCGCTTGATAAATCTTCGGCATTTCCATGGTCACTCAAGATAAGAATATCATGTTTTTTCTCTTCTATAAGTCTTTCAGTAAATCTGTTCAGCTTACTGATTTCTTTCTTTATGGCAGGCCTGTCTTTTTTGTGTCCGAATAAATCTGTCATAAAATATTCAAAAAAGGCAAACTGATGTCCGGACAGAATGTTCATCATGTTTTCCGCCGCTTTTTCCGGAGTTATAATTTCTATATCCCATCCCCTCTGTCTGATGAGTTCATTTGTGATATCAGCAAAGACAGCCTTGTCTTTCAGATAATCATCATACATTCTGAACGGAACTCCCGAAACCATAATAGTCAGTGTTGACACAGGGAACATGTTCCTGTGTCCTTTGGTCCGGCTATTAAAGAATCCTTCAGAATACATGTTTGCGCTTGTAACGCTGACCCCGTCTTTCTTCAGTTGTTTCATCAGGCTGCGCCGTTTTATCAGCTTGACAAGTCTTGAGTTGGGAAATGCCGTAAGGTGGTAACCCAGCAGCTTCTGGGTATTTACTCCGGTAAAGATTGTTGCCTGTCCTGTTGCCGACTGGGGAATTCCCGAAACACCGAGAACCGCATCCGCAGCCGTACCTCCGCCGTTGTCAAACATCAGGGTTTCCCCCTGCCTGAGATCAGTCAGTTTATATGGTTCCATGACATTTTCGAAAAGCCCGTCAAGGCCGTTATCTTTCATGTCTTTACCGGCAATACCTATTCCATCAATAAAAAAAAGAAGCAGACTCATTTCAGAGTAATATACCCGGACGATGAAAAAATGTAAAATATATTTATGGTCATATCAGCCAGCAGAAGGACAGATATTCCCAGATTCTTTGCAAAACAGCTTTTTGAACAGCTTAAAACCGGATGTCTGACAAGCGTAAATCCGTTCAATCCACTCCAGATAAAAAAAATCAGGATTGAAGAAATCAATCAGTTTGTTTTCTGGACAAGATATGCATCCGACATGGATGCTGTTCTTGATTTTCTGAAAACAAGGGAAATACCCTTTTATTTCCTTTACACAGTTACAGCATATCCTGCATGGCTTGAACCGGGCCGGCCGGGACCGGAAGATGCAATAGATAATTTCATCATATTGTCTGAAAAAATCGGAAAGGAAAACATAATCTGGCGGTACGATCCTGTGCTGCTTACTGAAATACTTGACTTTGAATATCATCTTGATAATTTCCGCGGTCTTGCCGGAAAAATCGGAAAATTTACCGAAAAAACAATAATTAGCCTCTATGATAAATATCCCTCTGCGGAAAAACGCCTTGAATCTGTCAAAGACAAACTGGGATGTTTTCAGGATGCTGATACCGGACTATTGAGGACTTTTCTTGAAGAAATAAAAATGGCTGCCTCGGAATACAGCCTCGATATACAGTCCTGTACGGATCCGCGGATCTCCGAAAACTCATCTATCATGGCCGGACCCTGCGTCCGTACACTTAAGCCGGATATACATCCCGGCCTGTTCGGCAGCGAAAATCCCGGGAAAAAAGACAGCGGGCAGAGAAAAAACTGTCTTTGCGAAAAAAGCACCGATATCGGAACATATAATACATGCCGCGGAGGATGTCTTTACTGCTATGCTGTAAAATGAAAAGAAATGCCGGGAAAAAATAAAATGTTTACTCCTGTCTTTTTTAATATTTATTTGATATATTATTGATATAAAAGTACCGGAAAAAGGAAAAGTCATGCCCGATCTGATTCCAAGAGACCAGCCGCTGTCCGAGCAGAAAAAGATTGCCGAAGAAATACTTTCCGAAGCTTTTGCCCGCGACCTTATCACAATGGATGAATTTGAAAAGCGGGTTTCGGTTATTCACGCGGCCGGTTCAAACAGAGATGTTCAGACTGAACTGAGTGACCTTCCTGACAGTCTTCTTGTTCCCAGGGAAAAACCGGAGCCGGACCTTCCCGAACAGACAAAACCAAGCCTTCTTATCCTGTCAAGCAAAACCGTAAAAGGCAACTGGCTTAAAAAAAGAAAAATAAAATCAAAACTTATCCTGGCCGACCAGAAACTTGACTATACAAAAACCCTTCTGGAACCCGGCAAATACTACATTGATACCAATGTAATACTAAGCAGCCTTACCGTAATCGTCCCTGAAAATTATTCTGTATCAGTCGACATGACCCCCATACTTGCAGAAATCAGGGAGAGGAACGTATCCCCGCCCTCACCGGGAATGCCCGAAATCATTATCCGCGGTAAAGTCATACTGGGCGAAGTAAGTGTCAAGACAAGGGGAAGCGGGTTTATCGATAAAATAAAAAGGCTTCTGGAAGAATAGTCTTAGTCCTCTTCAAAAAACACCTTGACAGTTGTTCCGTTTTCTCCGGAAAACTCAACTGTACCGTTCATCTGATTTGAAAGCGACTGTATAAGATACATTCCCAGCGAAGTATTATCTTTAATATCAAAATCTTCAGGCAGACCGATTCCGTTATCCTTTACAGTAAGCACATATCTTTTCCCATCGAGTTTATCCATCTGTATGGTAATCTTTCCGGTGTTTTTTTCATTAAATGCATGCTTGAAGATATTCGATACCAGCTCATTTACAATAAGCCCGCAGGGGACTGTCTGATCAATACCCAGTTCAATGTCATGCACATCGACATTTATTTCAACGCTGGCCAGAGTTGTGGTATATGTTTTTGAAAGATAATCCAAAAGCCTGTTCAGGTATAAATCAAGTTTTATCCGGGCAAAATTGGATGCCTGATATAAGTTTTCATGCACAAGCGCAATTGAACGGACCCTCATCTGGCTTTCCTGGAAAAGACTGGAGATATTCCTGTCATCACCGCTGTTTGCCTGAAGATTAAGAAGACTCGAAACAATCTGCAGATTGTTTTTGACTCTGTGATGGATTTCCTTTATCAATATGGCTTTTTCATCCAGAGAAGCTTTCAGCTTTTTTTCAGTTTCCCGTCTTTCGGCTACTTCGCCTGTCAGCACTTTATTTGTATATTTAAGTTCTTTTGTACGCTCATCAACGCGTCTTTCAAGAGAATCATGTTCTTCCCTTAGTGCATTTTCAGTTTCTTTTCTTTTATCAATTTCAAGCTCCAGGATCTTTGATTGTTTTTTCATTTTAAGATGCATATCTCTGAGCCATCCTATTGATACTCCTGCAAGCAGTATTACCAGATTCATCGGAATGGCTTCGACCGGGAATGATGTATTATATGCCCCGAAAGATGGAAAAAGGATTGCGTATGTAGTAAGTATTCCGCCTGCAGCTGCAATACCGGCAATCCGCCCGAAAAGCAGCCCGGAAATAATCACCGGAACCAGCCCCATTGGTGCAACCGCTCCGTTAATTACAGGATACAGGAAAATAAAAAGAATGATGTATACTGTAAATGCGGCAAGAACTCCCGCTGCCTTAAGTATAATAATTTTACCAGTATTTATCCTAAGCAATTCCCGATTCCCTGCCTCATGTTTATCCAGATATGATGAATTTTAATGATTAAAAAGCAGTAAAGCAAGAAATCCGGGCTATTTCCTGATACCTGCGGATTATTTCAGCAACTCACTCTTTAAAAGCAGATTGATATACTGGGCCCTTTTGTAAACAAATGGATCATTTATATTTTTCCGGGAAAGCTTTCCCCTGAAATCAGCCAGTGAAGAATAATCATTGCTATCCATATAGCTTCCGAGTTCTTCAAGAATAACTGCAATCTGCCCTGTTCCGTATTTAAAAAGGGCACTCACCACCTGAACAGTATTTGCTCCGGAAAGAACTGCCCTGGCAGCGTCGCTGCCTGTATAAATACCGGTGTTCAGGATTATTTCCGCATCAATATTCCCGTAAAGAAGTCCTGCAAATCTTAAGCCGGGTCTGTTGTCGCCTTCATTACTCAGATTAAGCGGAGTTGTGTGTCTCGTCTCCGCAAGGTCAATGTCCGGTTCAAACAGTCTGTTAAAAAGAACAAAGCCGGCCACTCCGGTTTCGGCTGCTCTTTTAATGAAACCGGAAGGATTTGTATAGAAAAAACTAAGCTTAACAGATACAGGAATATTTACAGCCTTTTTTACAGCTTCCATTATCCTTAACTGACTGCTTTCAATATCATCTGCTCCGAATACATCATCTCCGGGAACAAAATAAAAATTGCACTCAAGGGCATCAACTCCGGTATCCTCTATTTGCCGGGCATATTCAGTCCATGTCCCTTCATTTACGGCATTCAGACTGCCGATTACAGGAACAGACACAGCTTCCTTTGTTTTCTTCAGCCACATCAGATGCTCATCCGGTCCGACAAATGTCCGTTCGGAAAAAAACCGGTGCATTTCCGGGTCGGCATCAAGTTTCATTGCTGCCATATCATTATCAAGTTTATACTTCATAAGCTGTATCTGTTCTTCAAAAAGTGAAGCACAGACGATTGCCGCTGCCCCTTTTTCCTCCAGTTCCCTGATTTTTTCAACATTTGATGTAAGCCGGCTTGCTCCTGCAATAACCGGGTTTTTAATTTCCATGCCGAGATAAGTGGTTTTTAAATCTGCCATAACAGTCTCCTTTTTATCTTTCCTCACTAAAAAAGTAATGTATTATCAGAGAAAAGGCAAAGGGAAAACCGGTAATACCGGTTTTTTCAGTTTGTTTCTTCAAACATTTCCCAGAGAGGACCAGTTGGAGGAGGAGCTGTAATCTCCAGCTGTTTTCCTGAAACGGGATGGGAAAAGATTACCTTTCGTGCAAGCAGATCTATTCCTCCGTCCCTGTTGGACCGGGGGGCCCCGTATTTCAGATCGCCCCTGATTACACATCCGATCCCGGCCAGCTGACAGCGTATCTGATGATGGCGTCCTGTATGAAGTTCAACTTCGAGGAATGAATAACGATCCGAACTTCCCTTCCAGATATATGACAGTGAAGATTTTTTTGCTCCTTTTCTGTTTTCAGGGACTATATATGATTTGTTCTGTTTCTCGTTTTTCAGGAGAAAGTTTTCGCTGGTTCCATTTTCGCCCGGAGGTTTCCCGCAGCAGACTGCCCAGTAGATTTTCCTTATCTCCCTTTTCCTGAATAATTCAGTTATCCTGCCAAGTGCTTTTGATGTCCTTGCATAAATAACTATGCCTGCAGCCGGACGGTCGAGGCGGTGAGGAAGTCCGAGAAAAACATTCCCGGGTTTATTGTATTTAATTTTGAGATATTCCCTGCACGTATCCATAAGCGAGATATCACCGGTTTTGTCAGACTGAACGAGTTCACCGCAATGCTTATTAATAATTAAAAGATGATTGTCTTCATAAAGAACCGAAAGGAGATCCTGCCCGCTTTGATCTGTCATACAATTATTCCGGTTTAAAATAGGATGATATAATTAAAAGCTGCCTGTGCGGATCGGGCACGGCTGTTTCCTTTTCTTCAGAAATTTTCATGCTTTCTTTCAGGCTGTCCGAAAACATCCCATAGTCTTCAGGGAGAATCATCAGGTCCGGCTGAACGGTCTGCGGCAGTCCGGTAATTTCAACTGCGCCTTCCAGAGCAGCTTCAGATTCTTCGGCATCTGCATCAGCCTGATTTTCAGCCTCTTCCATATCAGCCGGTTCGGGCTGCTTAATCCCGTCATCGGTGATATATACAAGATAAGACAGAAGAAGCCTGTTTTTAAGTTTTTTCTGCCAGAAAATCCTTACTTTCCCGAACCCGACAATTTCCATGTACAGGTATTCGCCTTCCTGACTGTATCCTGCGCCGTGCCATGACGGTTTTTCATCTGCTGAAGTCTGAAGCAGTACTTCGGCTACTTTATCAGTCCTGAAATTTATCTCGCTTATTAATGGAGTTTCCGTGTCGTCCGTATAAAAAACTTCATCATTTACAATGGTCTGGGCTATGGAACTGGTCAGTACCCAGTGCCCCTCAAGTGCAGAGACAAATGAAGCTGAACTGAACAGAAAAACAAGC
>CAZKOK010000003.1:23288-24259 GCA_964554355.1 uncultured Spirochaetia bacterium
GAATAAATTCTATCAGAGCACAGGGGGGGATTTCAAGCAAAACGCGGAATCTCATCTTACCTGCCCGAGAATATGAAGCATATAAAGAGCTATATATTGTCTGAAATATTCTTTTCGTTTTATCTTATGAAATGCGCCGTTCATGGCCAGCTGGTCTGATATGTTCTCTATGCGCTCCCTGTCAGGCGGTTTTATCATAAAACCTCTTTTCAGTTTTCTCAGATAATCACGGATCATTGAGTTTACATCCTCGACCAGGTTCTTTTTCATCTGTTCATCAAAAAGAGGGTTCCATTTCTCCTGAAGTTCTTCCAGGCTTAAATTCAAATCACCTGATTCGCCGATAAACTCAGCCTTGAGTTTTCTTATTGCATTTGCATAGCGTACCGGCGCCGAGGCAGCGGATGAACCCGAATCACCCGATGATGAATAGTCAGACGTCCTGCCGGCGGCTGAAGAATCTCCAAGGGTCTTTTTTGAATGTCCCTTTTCCTTTTTTGCTTTTTTCTTCTCGTCCCTGATTCCCTTGCCGATCCCAAGAAAGATTTTAACCAGAAATCTTAATACAGGATTGGTTTTCCAGATAGGGACCTTGTTCTTTGCTTCTTTTAGAATATCTCTCCGGTCGAGTTCAAGTATATAAATCAACGGGACCAGGCTGCGAGAGGAGCGGTCCAGATATTTTTCCACTTCTGTTGACAGTTCAAGAGGCGGTTTTGTTTCCGCAAGGGTCAGGAAAAGAAGATCATACCTGAGCATCGCCTCCAGGAGCGGAGCCTCGGTCCGGATCAGCCGTTTCAGGTCATCTTCAAAATAATCATCGCTGTTCATTATCCGTGTAATCCTGTATGAATTCAGTTTCCGTATCCAGTCATTCAGATAATAGTCCCTGAAATTCTTCCTGGCATCTCCGACCTTTTTCAGGCAAAGGGGAATAAAAGTTTCAGCACAGATAAAATATTCCTTTTTAT
>CAZKOK010000004.1:0-21327 GCA_964554355.1 uncultured Spirochaetia bacterium
GTCCGAAATTCCGAATTTTCTCAAACTGCGCGAAATTGATTTATATGCGGCAATCCTTCATGATATCGGACCTGATATTGAAAATGATGACTGGTGCCGCCGCTACATGGAAGGCCGCAAGGAAAATATCGACAGCAACAGACCGTTTATCGATTACGACTGGATGTCGATCCTTGATGAAATCGAATAACCTCACGCTGCGACGCTACGACGCTACGGTCGTATTAATTAATGAAAAATCTTATGACTTCCGTGAAATATGTTTTTCATGGATGTTATTGGAATCTTCCTGAATCATCCCGTTCGTAGCGTCGTAGCGTCGTCGCGTGAGTTATTTGAAATAGGGTTTTGAATTGTTTATACTGAAATTAATCCCGTAGCGGAATTGATGATAAAAACATAAGGGGCAGGGTATGGCGGAAAGCAGAAGAAAAAGGAATATAAACCATTTGAGTTATCTGGCAAATATGGCTAAATCCGACAGCAGGTTGGATGAAAGGGAGCATAAAATATATATGTTCATTGCGGAAAAACTGGGGATCGGGCCCAGCACGGCGAAAAGAATTTTTGAAAATCCGGAAAAAATCAATCTCTCCAATCCAAAGTTTCTGGATGAAAGGAAACAGGTCCTTATTGATGTTCTTTCAGTTATGGTTGCCGACCGCAAAATAGATGAAGCCGAGAAGACAATGTGCCGCAGATTTTCACAATTTATGGGGTTTAATGAACAGCTTGTCGATAAAACAGCCGACAGCCTGCTGAAGTACGCAAAAGGAAAAATGACCCATCAGGAAATCGAGGAGATTATAGCTAAATTCTGATCTCTTATAAAAAGCACACAGAGTCTCAATGGGGACAGACTCCGGTAAATAGTATGTCCCGCCTGTGCCGGAATGGCAAGGTTCTGAAAGTTCCGCGTAATCCGCAGTTTTATTTATTATCAGACAAATATTTTTCCGGTACTTTAAGCGCAAATCGGCAGACATTACCTCCGTCAAGGACCGATTCAAGCAGTTCAATTTCTGTTTCACATTCAAAAATAGAGTCGAATTTCTGTTTTGCAAACCCTGCAGAGCAGTAGCACCATATTTTCGGGATATCATTTTCAGGAGAGTTAAGTGCTTCCCTTGCCATCGGGCAATGGCAGTAAAGATATCTTTTCTTTTCCGGGTCTTGTTCGTTAAGCCATTCAGCCGGGTTGTATGGGATTTTGGTTATATATATTTTTCCGTCTTCTTTCAGGACTCCGCCGAGTACTTCCGGATTGTTTTTTACAAATTCAACGGCGGCCTGGTTTATTTTCTGTTCATACCACACTTTCCCCGAATCTGCATATTCCTGAAGTTCGGCTGTGGAACGGCTGTGAAGTGAATCCAGATATGAAGAGAGTGATTCGGATTGTGCCGAGTATTTTTTTTCTTTTTCAAAGGCCTGAGGAGGTATGCGATGCATATTTCCTGTAAGTATTTTCTCTGCAGTTTCAGGTCCGGCCTCTGTCAGTAGTTTTTTCGTCAGCTTTCGGGTTACCTGTACTGCTTCGGCCGGCGGTGATCCGGGAAGAGGAGATGAAATTGACTGGAAAATTCTATCGGCTGATGATTCCCCGCATATATTTATGGTTCTGGTTTTCAGTTCATCAATTATTTTTTCTCTTTCATTGATGGAAGTGATGTAGATATACCGGTCATTCTGTCCTGTAAGATAAAAATAACGGCCGAGAGCAATTACTTCTTCAGCCGACAGACGGCCTGTCTGTACAGATAGAAAATTCTTAAGGATATCAAGAGGATTATGTTCCGGGGTATTTCCTTCATATTTTAAAAATGATTCTGCAGCCGTGACAGCATTTTCTGCTTTTTCTTTCTGATATCCGCGTTCCAGATAAAAATTATACAATATATCTGTGTTTTTCACCTTATACTCTGCTCGGTCAGTCCCAGGATAAATACCAGAGGTGCGTTCCAGTTTATACAGTTTTCATTTGATGCATAACTTGCCTGATTGTCAAGGTACATCTTTTCCGGAAGTGTCTGATTGTAAAAAAGATTGTCTTCATGTCTCTGGTTCGGACCGCCGGCAATAAATCCCGGAATCGGGTCCTTTACCTTGTCTCCGCCCATAAGTCTGGAATGAAGGTTGCGAGTACTCTTTTCGCCATAGCCTGTGACAAAGCTGTATCCTGTGGCATTCTGTCCGAATGTATAATTAATAATGCTGAGAACCCCGTCAAGGTAATTTCTGTCGCCTGTCAGTTTCCAGGCAAATCCAAGGTTCATGCCGTAATTACAGACAACACCGTTTGAACCCCAGATAAAATCTTTCAGCTTCATCGGCGATTTGTATGGATTTGTTTTCTGGTAAGTTGTAACTTCATCGGCAAAAGAAATCAGCGCGGACCTGATCCTGTCCAGTTTTTCCTTCCCGAATCCGTTTTTAACCGCTGCCAGAGAAAAAAAGGCGAAATTGGTCAGATTGGGCCAGGAAGCAGGTTCATTAATTACCGGATCGGTAAAATAAGAACCGAGATCGATTTTTCCATTTCCGATTTTCTTATCTCCGTCCAGGTATTGTTTGTATAAATTTTCACCTGTAGTGACATACAGTTCTGCGCAGGCCCAGACAAACTCATCAGAAAATTTTGAGTCACCGTAACCTCCGGAGCCTGAGTATTCATTCGGGTGCGGGACATCCCAGTTTTCAAGGGCCCAGCTGAATGCTTTTCCGGCCCTTTCCAGACAGTCAGATGCAAAAACGGGCAGTATAGGCATAAAGACTCTGCCGGCCTGTGCCATAACGGCCGAAAAATTCAGTGTGGATGTCGTGGATTTGCCGAAGATATAACGTTCCATTCTGTCCTTGTCAGGAAGAATGAACCCGGGCCATGTCAAACCTGCCAGCTTGAAAAAGACGCCGCCGTCATCATCCTGCATGGTTTTAAACCAGTCAAGTTCGTATTTTACTTCATCAAGAAGATCACTGATGCCGTTACCGGATTCAGGGATGTTCAGGTTGTCGCCGACTGCATCCGGAAAAAGTTCATACAGATAAAGGAGGGTGGCAACGCTTATACCTCCGTTGACAATGTATTTACCGTAGTCGCCTGCATCATACCAGCCCCCTGGACTTGATGTTGTTCCCGTCCTGCCGCTTGTTTCATGGAAAATGACTCTGTCATCAGGATGTCCCATTTTTCTGGCCCATTTCCCTCCGAACTCTTCGGAAATTTCAGCTGATGCTCTCTGGAAATAAAACGATTTCAACGAATCTTTCAGCGCCTGGCTGTAGACTGATTCCGAGATAGTGAATGAAATTGATTTTTCCTGTTCAGGAAATGATATGCAGTATTCACCTGTTTTTTTAAAAGAGCTGAAATCGCCGAATTTCAGAAACCTTTCTTCGCCATCATAATTGTCCAGGAATCTCAATTCTCCGCTGAAGACTGTTGAATCATCTTTAGCATTATTAATTAGAAAAGTATTCCCGGCAATACCTTCAGTTATAACATACTTGGGCGATTCCGGATAATATCCATGCTGGTTTGCACTGACAAGAACATCCTGCGGGTGTTCTTCAAGATAATTGTACGATTTTTCTCCGAACATAACTGTTTCCTGACTGCTGCCTGCGCAGCCGCTGATTATTAATATAATTGAATTAAAAATAAGAAATACTGTAGTTAATTTTAAAGTCTGTATTGATTTGAACATTCAGAAGGTCCTTGACATATGATTTCAGATTTTTTAACCGGATTCGTATTTTGCAGAAGCAATATAGCATAAAGAATGAGTTTATTCCAGAAGAATTTATTATTTCGAATCGCGCAAACAGAATTCAAAAGTTCCCAGCGGGAAACCTTCTTTATTGTATACATTGGCGCTTTCGGGATTGTCGGCCCACGCATAGCGGACATATTCAGGATCAGGAATATCAGGAGAACTGACAATAATGGTATTGTCCGATATTTCTGCCTGTGCCCATTGGAATTTTCTGTCTTTTCCTGCAAGTGCGAAGTGTGAAGGCTTAAGCCTGTTGTTTGTTACCAGTCCGCTGCCGCAGCTGGAAATCAGAATTTTCACTTTGCCGTTTTCTTTTCCTGCTGATTCTGCTGCCGGACAGCCCGGAAGAGAATTATCATGGTAGGCAAGTTTCTGTGCTTCGACTGCCAGTCTGTATCCCACATCTTTTTTGTTCAGGGGATGAAGGTCGTTCCATTCGCCGAGATCAAGAGCGGCAACAAGTCCTGTATTGTCGAGTTCCAGGGTCCGGCGCTGTGCTTCGCGTATTTCGGCCCAGCCGCTTTCAGACGGCACGCTTTCCGCTTTGCCGTAGTTTGGAAGCTGCACTGAAATAAAAGGAAGACTGTTATTGTTCCAGCGGCTGCGCCAGTCATTGATTAGCGAAAAAATCATTTCCCGGTAGTCTTTGCTGTCATCTGAATTTGTTTCCCCCTGATACCAAAGAATGCCTTTTACTTTGAGTTTGAAAAAAGGCGATATCATTGCATTAAAAAGACCTGCGGGTTTTGTCACAAACCTTACTGATTCATCAAGCGGGGGCATTTCGGCTCCCCTTAAGAACATCCATTTCCCTTCAAGGTTTATTTTATCATTGCCGATCTGAAGAAAGTATGGTTTGCCGGGAACAAACATCCCCTGTCCGGCATTGCTTACTATTCTTGCCGTGATTGTGTTTCTTCCAGGCTTAATCAGATCTGCAGGAACAGGATATATCCTGGGCGGATACTGATATGTTGTTGATCCGACAAGTGTTCCGTTCAGCCATACATGATCGCTGTCTACAATGCGGCCCAGCCAGAGAAGCCCGGGTTTTCCGGCAAGACTTTCGGGCACATCAGTTTCCTTCATCAGCCAGAAAGAACCGTTTGCGCTTTTGCCGGGGTCTGTCCCCAATAGTCCCGGAATGGACATTTCCTTTCCGGACAGGAATTCGGAACTGTTTTTATGCCAGTTCCCGGACAGGCCTTTGTCTTTGCTGTCAAGTTCGCGGTTCCATTCTTCCAGGCGTTTCTGGTCTGAAGCCATTATATTCCTTACATAGGAATCATCTTTCAGCAAATCAAGTTCGGCACAGCATTGAGGGAAATCCTTAAGTGATTCTTCCGACATAAAGGACTGGACAGCTGTCCCTCCGATGCTGGTATTAATTATCCCGACAGGTATCTTTGTTTTCCTGAATATATAATCCGCGAAAAACCAGGCAATTGCAGAAAAATTGTATATAGTATCAGGCCCTGCCGATTCCCAATCCGCCTCAGGCATTTCTTCAAACGGATGTTTAAAGTCATATTTTTCCGGAACAGTCAAAATTCTTATGTTGTCATTGCTGCAGTTTTTGATTTCTTCAGGATATCGGTATTTTACACGGTCCATTGGAATAGTCATATTTGACTGTCCCGAGCAGAACCAGACATCGCCCACAAGAATGTTTTTATGCTTTAGCGAATTGTTTTCACAGGATACCGACAATTCATACGGGCCGCCCGGAGGCAGGGGAGGAAAGACAGCAGACCATTTCCCTTCCGAATCGGGGTTGGCCGTTTTTTCAATGCCTGCAAATTTTACAGATATGCCGGTGTTTATACTGCATTTACCGCTGATCTGAAATTCAGTCTCTCTCTGCAGCACCATATTATTGCGGAATACCGAATCTGTTGTCAGGTCGTCAAGACTCATTCTATGTTTAAAATCTCCAGCATTTTTTCTGCATATCTTCTGCCGAGTTCTCTCTGGCCTTCTGTATCAAAATGAAATGAATCAATACCGTTCAGGCCTTCTGCTGATATTCTATATGAATTTTCAATGCGTTCCGGTATTTTCCTTAAAATACTGTTATGTCCGGCACATGCGCCTTTGTAATACAGCTCTCCCGCCAGAAAGGGCAGGTCAGGAATATCAAGATCTGTACGCAGATCATTCACCATTTCCTTTACCTTGTCAAGCCAGACCATCTGTCCGGAATCGGATTCCCCCTGATGAAACAATATCCCCGAGATTTTACCGACTTTTGCAGCAAGCAATGCTTTTTCAAGGACCATTTCATAAGCACCCTCGCGTTTATTGTCCGGAGGGATGGAAAACTCGTCCCGTCGTTTTGATACAATTCCTTTTCTGAAAAAATCTATATCCACGCCGGAAATTGCGCAGGGGACCAGGGCAACGGTATATTCTTCCGGCAGAGCAGCGGCCATTGTTTTGCCGAACCAGTCACCCGGACCAATTGCAGTACGCCAGGGAGAATGAAGCGGCGGTTTTGCGTAATACCACTTGTTATATTCCCTTTTTCTGCCTTTATCGTTTGTATAGGCAAGGAGAAAGGCCCTTTCATTTACTGCAACATCTTCTTCGGACTGGGGGACAGCCGCTCCTTCCATGTTTGACTGGCCGATAAGCAGAAAAACAAGCCTGTTGGGATCATATTCAAGGTCGATATCAGTCTTTACCGGTTCGGCAATTGTTTCTTCGGTCTGTCCGGTATCTTCAGACTTTTCTATATTTCGGGAAACGCAGGAAGAAAAAAGCAGGAGAGGAATTAATAGCAGACATTTTAAGTTTCTCATTGATACCTCCTGGAAAACAGGAAAACCTGAAAAATGGTTTTCCCGTTGAATGTACGTTATTTTACCAATTGCCAGGCTTTTTTCTGATGGGGATCTACGCCAAGCTGTTCAAACAACTGGCTTAAAGTCAGGAAAACAAATCCTCTTGCTTTTAGTTCAGGAATTATTATATCAAGAGCTTCCGGAGTAGGATGGGGTTCCGGCTGTACATCATGCATAAGAATAATAGCTCCGTTTTTTGCATTATTCAGTACAAGTTGCGCTCTCTTTGCGGCGTCTGTATCCATTCCTGCCCAGTCATTGGCAAGATATCCTTCTGCAAAAGGAAGATCAATAGTTTCCCACATTACGTCGCTTTTTGCGAGATTAGGCGGGCGGAAAAAAAGTGGTGCCTTTCCAGTGTATTCTTCAATCATTTTTGATGTTTTATCTGTATATTCTTTTATTTTTTCCGCGGACATGGTGTTCATTGAACTATAATCCCAGGAATGATTGCCGAATTCACATCCAAGAGAGACTGCCCGTTCAAGAACAGCACGTGTGCTTTCTTTTATATTCTGACCGACCAGAAAGAAAGTTGCAGGTATACCATATTCTTCAAGCCGATCAAGCACTCTTGGAGTCATTGTTGCCGACGGGCCGTCATCAAATGTAATTGCTATATATTTAACTATATTCGGGTCCATTGCATCCTGTTTTTTCTGTTCTGCAAGTTTTTCCATTTCATCCTCTTCTGGTCCCTGCGGTTTTGCAGGTTTTTGTGTTGCGCAGGCAACAAGCAGTATTGCTGTGATGAAAAAAAGCAGGATTTTTCTGATAACAGACATGGGTCCTCCTTGTATATTCAGAGAGAATGCTTTCTTTTATTATAATATATTATTATTCATATACCAAATAATCTGACATAACACCGATATTGGCTTAGGGGTTTGTTCCTAGATTGTATTCAGAAATATGTGAATACTGACTTGTGTATATTTTTCCTGTCATATGGTATAATTCGTTATCAAAATCAACCGGCCCGGAACAGGATTTTAAATGAGAATCGGACTTGTTTTAAATAATCTTGATGAAGAATATGAATCGACTATTTTTGACGGGGTTCGTACAAAATGCATGGAGAAAGGGATCAGTCTTTTCTGTCTTCAGGCCAATACATATCATCTTCCGGGAAATCCTATTTATCAGCTCTTTCCCCAGTACAACGGCGTTCCGCTTGATGGTCTGATTTTTCTTGCTTCGGTAATTCTTGATAACAAAAACCTTCCGGGAAAGGTCATGCTTGATCCACGGATAAAGGGGGTTCCAGCTGTAGCAATTGCCGGCACGATTAAGGGCTATCCAACTATCAGCGTTGATGCCCGCAGTACAATGACTGAATTAATGCTGCATCTTACCGATGGGCATGGATATAAAAGGTTCTTCTACATTGGCGGGCCGGTGCAGAGTGAGGACAACAGCATCAGGGAAAAGGCAGTATCTGACTTCATAAAACAAAGGAAAGATGAATATAACCTTACTGTAGTTAACGGAGATCTGTTCACCGAAAGATCGGGACGAATGGCGGTTACCGATTATCTGACCAGGCATCCGGTACGGGACATTGACTGCATAATTGCCGCAAGCGATTATATTGCCATTGGAGCAAGCAAACAGATCAGAAGACTGAAAATTGAAAGCTGGCTGGACTGTCCGGTTACCGGATTTGACGATATCCCGAAAGCAATTCATGAAATACCTCCTTTGACAACCATTCATCAGCCTCTCGACAAACTTGGAATGAAAGCTGTTGAAGTGCTGGTTGATATTATCAGGAAAATCGGAAAAGCGGAGACGATAAATGTCCCTGCAGAACTGGTTTTAAGGCATTCATGCGGCTGCCGGAACGAACTTGAAATTCTGGAAGATGTTGCTGATCTGGAATTGAAAAAGGAAAGGCAGTTTCTTGAAGATACCAACACTATCGGCGGGAATTTCATGTCTGTAAATGTGCTGCATGATCTCTATATCCCTCTCAGGGATTTTCTTCTTTCTCTGGGCATTAATACATTTTTTCTGGCGCTTTTCCCGGAGAACAGGCAGGATGATGAACATATTCAGCTCATTTATTCCAGTACAAGTATCAGGGAAAGGATATCGCTGGATAATCCGGAAATAATGCAAATAAATGATTTTTTCAGAATGGTTTATAATGATGAAAACAAAAGCAGGAATTTTACACTGTTTCAGCTCCGTGCCGGTGACGAGATTCTAGGTTTTATAGTTTACCCGCTTGAAATCGTTGAACATCTTTTGATGAACAATTCTGTAGTATTTTTATCAAATACCCTGAAGCGGCTTCAGATCCTGGAAAGGGAAAAAGCATATACTGAAAAACTTGAGAAAGAAGTTGCTGCAAGAACAAAGGAACTGGAAATAGAAGCCAAAAGAAGGATCGAAGTGGAAGCCGAAGTATTACGAATAAGTGAACTTGAGAGAATGCGGTTCAGTATGGACCTTCATGATGATATATGTCAGAGACTTGCAAGCCTTACAATGCTCTGCAGGAATTTTTCTTCCAGTGATCCGCTGATGGATTCAATATCAAAAATTGCATCAGAAACACTTCAAAAAACACGTGAATACGCTTATAATTCATTTCCAATGGAACTGGATTCCGTCGGACTGTTGCATGCACTTAAGGATTTATGCAGATCTGTAAACGAGCAGCATGAATTAAGCTGTAATTTTGATTGCAGTGCTGATATTGAAAAAGCTTTCAGCAGAAGGCAGAGTGTAAATATATACAGGATAATCCAGGAAGCTCTGCATAATTCAGTGGCGCATGCAAAGGCTTCTGCCATTTCTGTAGAAGTATATGAAGACAGACAGAGTATAGTTTTTTCCATATCGGATAATGGGACAGGAAATCCGGATATCTGTAATGGAAAAGTGTTTATTGAAAACAAAAGAAGACCGAGAAGTCTTGGATTAAGATCAATGGAGTACCGGTCGCACCAGCTTGAAGCTGAATATAAAATCAAATCCTCTTATGAATCCGGTACCCAGATTGAAGTTCATATTCCCATTAAAGGCGGTGATTCATAAATGAACAGGAAAAAAAGAATAATTATAGTTGACGACCATCCGATTTTTACACAGGGCCTTAAACTGATTATCAACAGTTATGAAGAATATGAAGTAGCAGGCGATGCTGAAAATATTACGGATGCGCTTGAACTTGCTTCAAAAAAAAATCCTGATATCTCCATTATTGATTTGAATCTGGGTAATGAAGACGGACTTGATCTTATTAAAAAGATTAAAAAGCAGTTCCCCGACATGAAAATGCTGGTCCTGTCGATGCTTAAGGAATCCTATTATGCCGAAAGGTCTCTGCTTGCCGGAGCTCACGGTTATATTATGAAGGAAGAAACATCGGAAATGCTTCTTCAGGCACTGGATACAATTACTGCAGGAAAAATCTGGCTGAGCAAGGATGAAAGGAACAGATATATTGATACACTGTTTTCAGATAAAACCAAATCCAGGGACAGAAAAACCGAACCGCTCATAAATCAGCTGACAGACAGGCAGATACTGGTCCTTTCCCATCTGGGGAAAGGATTGAGTGCCCCGCAGATTGCCGAACAGCTTAAAATCAGCGTAAAGACAGTTGAAGCCCATAAGTGGCAGCTGAAGAAAAAACTTGGATGCAAGACAGCGCAGGAACTGCTTCAATATGCGATCCGCTGGGTCAAGTAATAATTCTAAGTAAATTTCATTGACGTTATTACGTCCTTTGTCTTATCCAATTACTGCTGTATTCATAATATAATTTCTCCATACAAAACGTTTTTCCTGCACAAATAAGGGACGCATGTATATAATGTTTTTAATTCTAAAGGAGGAATTGAATGAAAAATAAATTAATGTTTATCGCTATTGTGGCAGCAGTTGTTCTTTTCAGTCAGTGTGCGGGAGCCAATCTTGATGACTCTCTTATCGGAAAATGGACATTTGATGACGGCGCCGGAGCAGCTTTGGCAGAAGCTACCGGAAACAGTGCGGCAGGCGAAATAACAGGTGACGGTACATGGAAAGCAGAAGGCAAAATCGGCGGAAGTTATCAGTTTACCGGAGCAGACAACTATATTTTGATACCTGGAAACTTTTACCTGACCAATTACACCATGACTGTCTGGTTTAAAGCAGACCTTCGTTTCGATAATCAGGATGTTATTTCTGCCTATGCTGAAGGCATCAAGCACGGTGTACTTCTTGAAATACGCGATTCAGGTGTTCTCCGCTATCTGCACAGATTCCCGCTTGCATCAAGTTCGGATGCGGATGTTCAGATCTATACAGAACAAGACATATACATGGACAGCCAGTGGCATTTTACAGCACTTGTAAAATCAAACGAAACCATTACATTATATGTTGACGGCGAAATGCTTGGACAGGAAAGCGAATCAAGCACAGCCCCCGGCGAAACAATGAATGTAGTTCTCGGTGTTCTGGATACAGAAAGAAACATGAGATACTTTAAAGGTGAAATGGATGATTTCAGAATGTACAACAAAGCCCTGACACAGGATGATGTTCTTTCAATTATGGCAGAAGCTGAAATGTAATTCATTTGGTGACTATTATTAATATTATATGCTGCCCTGAAAAGGGCATTTTTTTTGGGAGAAAGAGTACGGGACATAACAACGGGTCTGTCCCCATATCAATTGGAGACAGACCCGGTTATTGTTGTTTTAAGCTGCGGTTTGGAGTAAATAAATCTGCATAATAATTTTATATTTATTTACAGCTGTTTTTCTTTTGCATTACTTACAGACAATCGTTAGAATTCAGTCATGAACATAGGATGCTTAAAAGAAATAAAACCCCATGAGTATCGCGTGGGTCTGTCCCCATCTGATGTTGTGTCTTATAAGAAACGGGAACACAGGGTTTTGATTCAGCAGGGGGCTGGTATGGCTGGCGGGTTTGATGATGAAGAATATGCAAATGCAGGAGCTGAAATAATTGGGGACAGAGCCGAAATATTTTCTGAATGCGAGATGATTATCAAGGTAAAGGAACCTCTTCCTGAGGAATATCCACTTTTAAGGAGGGGACAGATTCTTTTTACATATCTTCATCTTGCGGCAAACCGGGAACTTACGGAAATGCTTATGAATGAAGGTGTTGACTGTGTTGCCTACGAAACAATTGAAACTGAAAATGGTCATCTGCCGTGCCTGAAGCCGATGAGTGAAATTGCGGGGCGTCTTGCTGTACAGGAGGGGGCCAAGTATCTTGAGAAGGCTTTCGGCGGCAGGGGTGTTCTGCTGGGCGGGGTGCCCGGGGTTTCGCGCGGCAAGGTTGCGATAATCGGCGGAGGTGTAGTCGGCACAAATGCCTGCAAGATTGCAACGGGAATGGGTGCAGATGTAACGATCCTTGATGTCAATGCTGAAAGGCTTGCTTACCTTGATGATATTTTCGGTTCACGTATTACTGCTCTTTACAGTACCGAAGCCAATATAGAGAAAGTACTGAAAGAAAGTGATCTTGTAATCGGTGCAGTCCTGCTTCCCGGAGCAAAGGCTCCGACTCTTGTAAAAAGAGAGCAGCTCAAGCTTATGAAAAAGGGTGCAGTTATTGTAGATGTTGCTGTAGACCAGGGCGGCTGTGTGGAAACAATCAGGCCGACTACTCATGATAACCCTGTCTATGTTATTGATGGTGTTGTCCATTATGGTGTTGCCAATATGCCCGGGGCTGTAGCATTGAGTTCAACTATTGCGCTGACAAGCGCCACTCTTCAATACGGGCTTATGATTGCGGATATGGGATTAGAAAAAGCTTCGAGGACATCAGGTGCGATCTATAAAGGTGTGAATATTTTTTCAGGGAAATGTACGTACAGAAATGTTGCTGATGCATTAGGAATAGAATATACGGAACTTATTTCGCTGTTTTAGTTTTTTCCTTCATCTTATCTTTTTCATTAAGGCTTGTTTTGTTCCTTCCGCCTGATTTTGCATCGTACAGGGCAAGATCAGCCCTTTTAAACCACTGTTCAAAGGTCTCTTCATTATGATATTCGGCAACTCCTGCGCTTACAGTTATTTTCTGAAGTTTGTCGAATTTAAGGGCAATAACGCTTTTTCTAATCTTTTCAGCCAGTTTAATTGCGCTTTCAGCTATTGTATTTGCCGCAATAACAAGGAATTCCTCTCCGCCCCAGCGGGCGATGCTGTCTGTATTTCTACATATATCCGAAAATGTCGAAGCAAGCCGGGTCAGCACAATATCACCGACATCATGGCCGATCAGGTCATTCACTTCCTTAAAATTGTCAATGTCAATGAGGATCATGCTTACAGGAGTCCCGAAGCGGTTGTTTCTGTTCATTTCATTTGTAATTACAGGCAGAATAGCGCGCCGGTTCATCAGGCTGGTAAGATGATCAGTGCGGGCAAGATTTTCCGCTATATGTCTGGCTTCTTCAACTTCCTGTTTCGCTTTAAAAAGCTCCCTGTTTGCAATAGAGATTCTCTTGTTCCAGTAGAGACTGATAATCAGGAAAACCGCAATTATAAAGAATATTCCGATTGTTAATTCCCTGTAGTAGTTTTCAAAAAACGATACAGGTTTATTCAGGAAAACTGTATTTTCGGGCAAATCTTTCCTGTCAAGTTTATATTTCTTAAGCGCAGTCCAGTCAATTACAGGCTGAAGATTGTTGTAGCCGTCAGAAAAACTGCCGTTTTCAATATAATCAAAAGATGCACGGACCATTTCACTGGCGGTAAGTGATGAATCAAGCATATATCCACCGACTATTCCGGAATTCATCAGGCTGGTCCAGAAACTGTATATCGGGGCTTCTGATATTGATGCAAGCCTTGCAGCTATTTCCTTGGGAATATAGATATTGCCGTTTTCATCGCTAAATACCAGGAAAAAAAAGATAATACTGTCCGGTCCGGCAGATTTTACGGTAGATTCCAGTTCTTCAATAGTCGTGATCTGAATTAATGTAAGTTCGTGATCGGTAACTTCTTCAATACTTGTTATAGTGCCCTCATCTTGCCCGTTTGTTCCGTCAATTACAATAATTTCAGATGGTTCAGAATTCTGGAGAAGGGCAAGTTTCACTGTTTTCTGTATTGAAGTATAAAACTGGGATGAAAAATAATATGAATCTGGTTTTTCTTCGAGTTCCTGGCTGGGATACAGGACTTTCGGTATACCGGCGAAAACTGTGTCGGTATTATTAACAAAACGCGAAGAACCTGCCGAATCAGCAATTACGGCATCAAATTTTATTGACTTGTATTTTTCCGAAAGATAATTTTCAAGCTGTTCGTCCGATATTCGCTCACCCAACCTTAAAATATCAAGATATTCAATGAAATAATTAATATTATATTCAGCTGCAGCCAAATCAAGACCATCCTGAAACGAAATTGTCCAGGGCTGTGCCTGATTGTATGAATAAATAATCAGGATATTCCTGGGGCCGCTCTGTTCAGCCGGCTGATCCTGAGCAGACAGAATTAATGGTGATATCAGAAGTAAAAGAAAAACAGGGACAAGCCTTTTCAACATTCAAAGCCTCTTTAGTGTCGTGTATTTACAATTACTTCATATATTCATTATTAAATATACATCAGATTTTACAAATTATCCTGTATATTTTAACCCGCTTGTCTGATTAACGCAAGGTGATGATTATTTTTTTGGGGGACAGAGTCGGTTTTTCTGCGCTTATATTTTATTGCTGTGGCAGGGATGCGGTATGACAAGCGGCTTGCCGGAAAGAGGATTTTTCATTCTCGTAAATTCAAGGCTGAATACGGATTCAAGGTCGGGACTTTCCGCTATTTTTTCCGGTATGTCAATATTTACTGTTTTTCCGGACTTGATAAGAACAATTCTGTCACTGAAATCAAATGCCAGATTAATATCATGAAATACTGATATAATACTCAATGGTCTCAGTTTCTGTTCTTCTTTCAGCAGAGTCAGAATATTAATCTGATTTGTCATATCGAGGTGATTTGTCGGTTCGTCAAGAAGGATTATTTCAGATTCCTGAACAAGTGTTCTTGCAAGAAGCACTCGCTGAAATTCACCTCCGCTCATTCCGGATATTCTTCTTTTTCGCATGTCATATAATGACAGCCTTTTCATTGTCTCTTCAATTACTGAATTGTCTTTCAGTGAATATCCCGAGAAACTGTGCACATATCTGCCCATTCGGATAATGTCTTCAACTGTGAATTCATCTGCCGGTGCAGGTATCTGTGGAAGATATGATATCCTTTTTGCTAGCATGTTCTGTTTCATTTGTCTGATATCTGTATTTCCGATAAATACAGAATTCCCGGGCGGATTGAGTATTTTTATCAGCAGTTTGAGCAGGGTTGATTTCCCGGAGCCGTTAGGTCCGGTCAGGCCGATATTTTCTCCGGAAGACAAGGACAGATTAATATTCTCAAGTGAAAAGTGGGGGCCATAACTGTAGCAGAGGTTTTTTATGGTAAGTACCTGTCCGCTCAAAATGCCCTCCTTTTTTTTAACACAATGATTACAATAAGGTAAGGTACACCTATAAGAGATGTAATTATGCCGACCGGTATTTCAGACGGCCGCATCATGGTTCTTGAAAGAATATCGGCGGCAACCAGAAACACTGCTCCTCCTGCTGCAGAAAAGGGAAGAAGATATCTGTGATCGGAACCTGTAAGCATTCGCATAGTGTGTGGAACCATAAGTCCGACAAAACCGATGATGCCTGTGAAAGAAACAGTTGCCGCAGTAAGGACCGATGTTATTAAAAGCACAACGGTTCTTCGTAAAGAGGGGTTGATGCCCAAACTTTTCGCTGCTTCATCGCCCTGACTGAGCAGGTTAAGAGCCTTCCATTGAGGAAGAATTGCCGCTGCGCAGACTGCAAAGACAGGCAGATACCATAACAGTTTTCTGAAACTTGCGCTGGAAATGCTGCCGAAAGTCCAGAAAAGTATTTTTTCGCTTTCTTCATGGTGCAGATACATTATCAGTGACATAAATGAAGAAAAGAACAGGCTTACGGCAATACCCGTAAGCAGAATGGTCATTGAATCATTTCTGCTGCGCGCAATCCCCGAAATTATTATGACAAGGCACACGCTCAGCATGGCTCCTGAAAAAGATGAAAGCTGAATAAGCAGCGGACTTGAGATGCCTGCAACCAGCCCGATGGACACACCGAATGCCGCACCCGATGACAGCCCCATTACATAAGGATCTGCCATAGGATTTCTGAAAAGGCATTGAAGCACGGCTCCGCAGAGTCCAAGTGAAGCTCCGGCTATCAAACCGATCAGTGTGCGCGGAATGCGAAGTTTTATAATAATTGTTTCAAAAGTTGTGCCGGTCCATTCCGAGTCTGTCCCCATTATTTTGTGAGAAAGAATTGACAGGGCAGCTTTTCCGGATATGCTGACAGTCCCAAGTCCGAGTGATAATAAAAAGACAGCAGGAACTGCTGTGATCAGTACAAGTAAAAGAATGAGGTTTCGTCTGTCTCTGATATGTGATCTGCTGCTGTCTGTGTTTTTCATTCTGTTCAGTCAAAAAGTTCCGGATGGAATATGCCTGCAAGTATAACCAGAGCTTCCGCAAGTCTCGGACCCTGTCTGTCTATCATGTTATTGTCAATTTCATATAATGATCCGTTTTTGACAGCATCAAGGTCTTTGTATCCGTCAGTCATTTCAAGTTCTGATCTGGCACCCCAGAATTTTGAACAGATGATGATATCCGGATTATGTTCCACAATTTTTTCAAATGAATATGCCCAGCCGCTTAAGTCAGATGCTATATTTGTGCCCCCTGCCATTTCCAGCATTTTGCCGATAAAGGTGTCGCCTCCGGCTGTATAGTCCCCGTACTGACCGAATCCGATTACATAATACACTTTCGGCTTTTCAGATACTTTTGATACGATGGATTCTACATATTCGACGTCTGCCTTCATTTCTGCAATTTGCTCCTGTGCCTTATCTTCGGCATCCAGCAGGGATCCGACAGCGGAAATTACACTGTATGTTCCCTCAAAGGACTGCTCGCTTGTAAAAACAACCAGCTTTATTCCAAGTTCATCAAGTGCTTCAGCGTCTTCCTTTCTAAAGTGCGTTGATGCAATTACAACGTCCGGGTTCAGTTCCACTATCTTTTCAATGTTGGGATTTTCAAGGCCGCCTATACTTTCCACCGAGGCGGCTTCTTTGGGATAATCGCAGTAGTCTGTTCTTCCAATCAGCAGATCGCCTTTGCCCAGCATATAGACGATTTCCGTTATTCCGGGAGCTGTGGAAATGACCCGCCTGGGTGTTTCTTCAAAATCGATTTTCCTGTCGTATGAATCGGTAACAGTAAATCCTTTGTTTTCTGTGCCTGATTCTTTTCCTCCTGCAGGAAATATCAGCGCAGCTGAGATAATTAAAAAAGAGAGTACAGGAATTATTCTTTTCATTTTCATATCCTGAAATGGGATGATTCGGATATGGGATTCTGTGCTGCCTTAATTGCCGGATTATATTCCAAAACAGAACCACACCCGGGACCTATACACCGTAGGCCCGAATCGTAATTTGAATAAGGCAGGTCTCCTGGCTCTGGAGAATAATTCCGGCATCCTTCCCGAAAAAATCAGTGGCTCCGGATATCGGGGAATATCCGGGCCGGAAAACTCCAATACAGTGGCGGGACCGCACAGGCTTTTTACCTGTTTCCCTCTTCGTCAGTAAATGAACGGATTGTTCTATACTGAAACCCTATTACTGAATTATATACTATGCACTGATTTAAGCAGTTGTCAATAAGCTTAACCAAGATGAAGAATAAATCTGCCTCTGTTATTTGCATAAATGGGGTGGAAAATCCGGTTTTCCTGGTATATACTTATAATATAAAAAAAGAATTCAGGAGGAAAATATGAAAAGAATTCTTCTTATCCTTCTTATCGTTGCAGCAGCTTCAATCCCAGCTTTCAGCGATTTCCGGGCCGATATAAATATTCAGGTTCCTGCATTAGTCGGTTATATTTATCAGGGTGATATAGAATTATACGGCGGAGCAGAAGGGACCCTGCTTGCATATCCGGTTCCGTTTCCCAGTGTAGGTTTATATTACGAGATTAATCTGGGATTCCTGAAGTTGTGTCCAGGCATCAGGGTTTATACATTACTGGTACAAAGTGCTCTCTTTCCGAATATTCTGGCCGAATTCGATTTGCATCCTTTGTATATCCAGGCTCAGATCGGCGGATTGTTTTTCTATACATTCGGAATTCTCGGCAGTGCCGCTGAAACAGGAGAAGCTTTTATCCCGGATGTATCAGCATGGTTCGGTTTTGGCGAATCAGGCGATTTCCGGATTGGTCTTGGTGTGATCGGTCTTTATCTGCCTGATGTGGTGGATGATGGTATGCTGATTTGTCCGTATATCGGCGGACAGTGGTCTGTCAACTTCTGATTTGCAGACAACTGATAATATTATAAAGACTCCCTGCGGGGGGTCTTTTTTTTGCACATTCACCAGGAGACAGAGGCAGCCGGCCGGATTGATCAAATAATGTCACATGATGTTCATATTTGTGCTATAATTACCCGATAAAGTGGAATTCAGTTTTACTGGAATATTGACAGTTTGACAAAGGTCTCTTAGTATGGCCTAAAATCAGTGAATCAGGATGTCGTATGCTTTCAATTCTTGGTAAATATCTTACTGAACTTTTCGGTCCTTTCAGACTTCTGCAGTCGCATTCTTTTCTGATTTTCCTCGGGCTGTATCTTGGTTTCTTCATAACAATGAAGCTTTTGCCCAGAATGTTTAAGTATCTTCCAAATGATCAGGGCAGGGAATTCGCGATGGAAGCCGAGAAAGCAAAAGGCAAGCCGACCGGTTCCGGTATTATTTTCATTTCCATTTTTATTGTTCTTGCTTTTCTTACGGTTCCGTTCAGTATTCAGACTACACTTATACTTGTCCTTGTTTTTGCTGTCAGTGTTTCAGGATTTCTTGATGACAGAAGTAAAAAGCCCTGGGGTGAATTACTTAAAGGGAGTATTGATCTTGTTCTTTCTGTGCTTGCCGGTATTATATTGTGCGAAGGTAGATCTTTTATTCTCTGGTTTCCGTTTGTTACAGGCAGTCTTGAAGTTCCGGCCTGGGTTTTTATAATTATCTCAATCGTTGTTATCTGGACATCGATCAACAGCACAAACTGTTCTGACGGAGTTGACGGTTTGTCAGGAACGCTGGCCATGATTTCACTTGTCAGTCTCGGAGCTGTCCTCTATTTTGTACTGGGGCATACCGACATTTCCAATTATCTTCTGCTGCCGCACTATGAAAACGGTGCCCGCTGGGCAATTATGATTTTTACTCTTGCCGGTCCGCTTGCTGCATATTTATGGTTTAACGCATATCCAAGCAAGGTGCTGATGGGTGATGCCGGGGCCAGAGCCCTCGGTTTTGTTATCGGAGTAATGGTAATGAATACCGGTAATCCTTTTGTACTTGTTGTTATTGCGACAATGCTTCTTGTAAACGGCGGGACAGGGCTTGTCAAGGTGGCTCTTCTCAGGTTTCTTAAAATCAAGATCTTTCATAACACCCGCTTCCCCCTGCATGATCATGTCCTTGAAAACAGAAACTGGTCCAATGCACAGGTTCTTTTAAAGTTTGCGATAATTCAGATAATGATTACGATCGGGCTTTTCGGTCTGTTCTTTAAAATCAGGTAAAAGAAGCGGATTAATCCCTGATCTGTCTGTCCAGGGATATTTTGTTTCCTATGGCTTTGCCGAGTCCGAAAGAATTTGGATCAACACCCATTCTGCTGCTTCTCTGACTGCGCAGCTTTCCATACTGCTTATCAAGATATGCGGAGTTTTCTTTTTCGGCTGTTTTTTCCATTGCAACCACCAGTGCGCGTTCGGCCGTACCTGCTTCCCTGCGGGATTCTGAATTTAATTCTTCCAGCCGTTCGCGTATCCTCGTAACTATACCGAACCGGAAACTGTCCAGATGACGTACTGTACTTCTGTATTTTCTGCTTATTCCGGCAATTGAGCTGCACAGATAATTGTACATATTTTCAGCCGAGATTATATTCTCTTCACGGCCGATCAGAACAATCCTTGACTCTTTTCCTTTTCTGATTTTCAGGGCCTGTGTGTATGTACTGTCAAGGATTGATGTTAGCAGTACGGATTTCCAGACACGCAGTCTGTGCGCTTTCAGAAGTTCCCTTTCAATTACGCCATGTTCATTTTTATCCATATCCGACAGCGTCATGCCGTATCTGGCAAGGAGGACTTTTGCCTTGTTTATTGCAGCTGCGGCCTCGGCTTCATTCGGAGATTCGCCAAGGGCCAGCAGCTTACGGACTCTTTCAATTATTTTATTTTCTGACATTTACAGCTAAAACATTTCCTTAAACATTATTTACTAAAAAGATTTTATCATATATCCACTTAAAAGCAAAAGCATTGAAAATCATATATTCAATACGATATCAAATACAGCCCCTTTCCCCGGTGCAGAATCAATTTTCATGGAACCAGTAAACTGGTCGGCAATAATATTTCTGACAATTGTCAGGCCGAAACCTTTCTTTGCAATGCTGTTCGGATCAAATCCTTTCCCATTGTCAGAATATCTGATGTTGATGCAGTATTGATTTACTTTTGATACAGAGAGATCGATAATCTTTTTCTTTTTTTCTTTCGGATCAAAACCGTATTTGATGGAGTTTTGAAAAAGCTCTGAGAAAATCAGGCCGCAGTTTATTCCCTGCTGAAGTTCAAGACATATATCATCACCGGAAAGGTTAAAGGTTATTACATTGCTGACATGACCGTTCTGATTTACAAGTCTGAACAGCGATTTTAAATATTCAGACAGCTGAATTCTGTTAAGCTGCGAATTCTGATATATCGATTCATGAACAAGTGCAATACTGCCGATGCTGGTCTGAAGATCATCAATTATACTTCGAAGTGATTCACCTTCTTTCTTCATGCTCTTGATATTAATAAGACTGGTAATAATCTGCAGATTATTTTTTACCCGATGATGTATTTCTTTGAGAAGAAGTTCCTTTTCCTTAAGAGATGTCTCTATTCTTTTTAACTGCTGGTTTGTGTTTTCCAGCTGCCTTACCATGAGAATGGCTTCGCTTATCTGCATGGCAAGGTTTTCATACAGGACCAGGTCCTGCTTAAGCCGGCATACTGCGAAAAAGCCTATAAACTGGTTCTTTGAAAAAAGCGGAAGCAACAGAAAAACATCTCCCGGGATGACGCAGCCATGGCAGCTGGAAATAAACGTTTTGTAATCAGAAATGTCCTTTTCTTTTAATTTTTCTTCCAGAATTCCGCATGAAAAAAAGAGTTCACCTATTTTCCCGAAATCCGAAATCAGATAGATGGCATAATTGTCAATTGACAGCCAGTTGACAGATTCAGAGAGTATATTTTTAAGCTGTTTCATCGTATCTGCGGTATTCAGGTTCTGCCCGGTCCTGTGTATATCCAGTGCGATTTGTTTCTGATCGGAGGTATTAAGTATATACTTGTCAAGTATTGCCTTCTGTGACTCATCTCCTGTACAGCCGCAGGTTTTTCTGATGATAATTTCCATTGGAACAATACTCATTTCAGGTGTTTTTTCTCCGTCAAGAATTGAGTTCATTATGTTTACAGCAAGGG
>CAZKOK010000005.1:0-20488 GCA_964554355.1 uncultured Spirochaetia bacterium
ATGGTGTTGTTATTTAAAGCAGGTTAATTCGTAAAAGTACATTGGAAGCCTGCGGCGGGAGACCTGCTGCATGGTATATGCAAATAGATACAATGAAAGGGAAGTATGGCCGCGGATATGTATGGGGTAGAGCTTTCGCGAGAATACCTTCGGCATTCCGCTTTCGCACAAACATTCCTTTGGAATGTCGTATTAGTACGGGGCGATTGCGCGGATTGGGATATGACCCGCTGCCCGGGAACCAGGAAAGACCCTGTTTTCCTGTATCCGCAAGGTTCATTGCTGTCCATATTTGGATATTATGTAATGAATTACAATCCCTGATGCAGTCAGAACTGTTCCGACAATCCAGTAAACCGGCATATAGTATGAGGTGGTCCCGTATATTTCCAGCACACCTTTAAAACAGCATCCTACGCTCAAGGTCGCGATTCCGGAATTGTATAAATTTAAGGAAATGCGCCCTGGAAAGTATAGCCTGTCCATCAACCCTATCACTGCAAATGGCAGTACTCCGCCTGATAGGGGGAAAAGGAACAAATAGATCATATAATCTGAATAAACCCCGTGACTGAAATGCTCATAAACCATACTGAACAGGCCGCAGAATAATGTAACCCCCAGATATATAATGACTGTTTTTCGTGCTTTTCGTTTCTTTATTTTAATATCCGATATAGACAATATCGCTGATCCTCCTTTCTACAAACTGTCTGCCATTCTCGGTGGGGTTGTTAATAACATTTCCATTGAAATACATTGTAGCAGAACCGCCGCCGTCAAGATTATAAGCGGTTATCACACCAAGTCTTTTCATAAAGGCAGCAAGGTCGTAAAGTGTCAGTCCTTTGCTTTCTTTGGTGCGGCCGTCAGAAACAACCATAATATAGTGCAGATTATCCATGATTCCAATTGCCGTGCGCGGATTGCTTGCGCTTGCAACGGCCACTTCATCATTTGCCGTTACAATAATTTCACCATTATCTACAAGTCCGGGACCAAATGAAAGCACCTGAAGCGCGCCGCTTTCAAGCAGCCCGGATGGCGTTGTAGATCCTTCCGTAACAATACCGAAAGAACCATCGCTGTAAATAACCAAATCCTCCTGCGATGAGCTGAAAGAAATTTCCCGATAGATCGTACCATTCCGCATCACGTAACCGCCATTTCGTGCGCCGTAAAAATCACCATCGACTGCAATAATAGCATTGTGCTCAGCAGCGATGACAGAAGTTTCCGCTTTGATGTTTTTTCCATAGGTATTGTCTGCAAAGGCTGTTTTTAGATAGTCAGCGCTTGACAGGGATATATCCGCAACATAAATATCTGTATCGTTCTCACGGTATTCGGTTGTTTTAATACTGATATTTCCATCACTGTAGGAGCTGGATGACATTTCCGGCACTGAAACGGTTTTTGTTTCTGTGTCTGTAATTATGCTTTTGCTTGTGTCGGGGTCGGTGTCTGCGCTTGTGCTTGTATCTGCACCTGAGTCTGCACTTGTGTCTGCGTCTGCATCCGTGCCAGTGTTTGAATTTGTGTCTGTATCTGTACTTATATCCGTACTTGTATTTGCGTCTATTTTTGGTTCTGTTTTTGTTTTTGTTTTTGTGCTTGTGTCTGTGACTGTATCTGTAATTGAATCTGTGCTTGTGCTTGTGCTTGTGCTTGTGCTTGTATCTGCATCTGCATCTGCATCTGCATCTGTGTCTGTATTTGTGTTTGTGTTTGTATCCGCAACTGCATTTATTATCTGTGTCCCGGACTGAGACGCTTCGGTGTCAACAACTACATATGCTCTTGGAATTACGAACGTATCCAATGCAACGTAAAGTGTAAATAAAAACAGAATTATCGTATATGCAATAACCCAAATGCTGGCTTTTTTGACATTGTCATATATGTGCTTCCTCATTCGTTCCTGCCGACCCCTTGATAAAATAAACCGCTGTACAATTCAGCTGTACATAAAGAATATGACTTCTGTATCGATTTTTCCGATAAACTTGCTAATGCTAATATAGACTTTACCCCAAATATCGGACACTTTCAATGTTGGAAATGCAGCCTGGCAGGCTTATTTCTTCTCCGGTTTTCAATCTTTGCCCAGGCATCGTCAAGTTGGAAAAACAATTGCAAAGGAACAGGACAGTTATAATAAGTGTAAGGAAAACCCTGCCACGGATTAAAACAGGGAGGAAATACAGGGAGATTACGCGGATTTTATTACCTGGTTGTAGGGAATTGTTCCTTCAAAATCATATATGCCGAAATATGTTCCGGATCCGGATCTGGCGGATATCACAAAAAATTGGGTGAAACAGCTTTATACTCAGGATACCGGGGAAATGATATTTGATTATATGCCTGACTTTGTGTATTTATGAATATAAAATAAAAATCTGAAATTAAAACTCTTCAATTTACTGATTTATGTTATTATGATTCATATAATTATGACAGAAAGTATTTAATCGATTATTGTTTTTCCTGTTATTCGATGTACGAGACAGTGAAACTTTTAGAAAAATACTGTCAAGACGGGCCTTATGAAAAAACAAATTATCCTTATTTTTATGCTGACAGGTATTCTTATTTCTCTTTCTGCTGAAGAGGAAGTTATTGTAGATTTCTCCAGTATGATGGAGGCAAACAGCTTTAATACAGACAGCTGGAAGGTAAGTTCCGGGCCTGTATATTTTCCCTGGGTTTGGGAAGAACACCTTATGAATGAACGGCCGCTGAAACCCGGTCTGGATCTGACTGCTTTTAAGGTTCCATCCGAGGATCGCTTTCTGGTCGGTGAGTACACTATGCGGGTGAAGGGGATTGTGAATATCAAACAGCCCAGAGCACTGATCCGCTATTCCGGTCAGTCAGGGAAAGAAGGTACCGGAGAGCTGTCCGATGTAGGACCATTACATTCCTTCAGTGTGCTATTGAAGAACAGCGGGGCTCCCCTGGAACTTATATTGCTAATTGAAGATGATCTGGGCAACACTTTGGCTGTTTTTTTAGGGGCTGTGGAAGCCGACAATCTCTGGCATGAAATAGTATACAATAATCCGGAATACGATATTATTCGCCGGTTTGAATGTATTAAACTGGATACCCTGAGGTTCACCGGTTTTGAGATCTGCCCGA
The DNA here is from genome assembly GCA_964554355.1 of uncultured Spirochaetia bacterium. GTDB lineage: Bacteria > Spirochaetota > Spirochaetia > CAZKOK01 > CAZKOK01 > CAZKOK01. The sequence goes on from CAZKOK010000005.1 coordinate 3,145, forward strand.
TAGCACTGCAAAATGAAATCTCCCGGGCCCAAAGAGAAGACTTTAACAGTACAGAAGAGCAACGACTTGCCAATAAAAGAACATGGGAAAAAGATCCGGACAGTATACTGACCCCTATAGAGCAGGAAGTGGACCTGTTACTCTACAATATAACCATTATCCATGGCACTACCACCTGGGAAGAAGAATACCTTGAGGACTGGTAAAAACAGCAGCGAATTTCCCATGTACCCCTTCAGGAAAAACTTTAACACAAGTATAATGGCTGCCCGCTCCCACTGGATCAACGTGGAAGGGGGTTTGGGGGTTGGGAAAATAACTTAAATCTTTTTCATACCCAGTTTCAATAATTTCCGGATTATCATAACATACCAGACCATTGCAAAAAGTCCGCCGAACGTTACTATTATTTCACCAATATCCGTGATGTTAGCCTGGTTCAGTTTTACCGTGATATTTTTTACCTGATCAATAGTTAATTCAGGTGCTTTTCGTTTGCTCATAATGGTTTGAAGAAGTTGACGGTTGTAAATAACAGATGTTTTTGGATTGTATGTTTTTTAATTCAGCACTTCCTGTGAAGACAAATGATTGTTTATGGAATTTAATATATCATGATTACCGGCTGGTCTGCTCCGAAACCTTTATTATGATGCATTATATTCTGCCAAACTGCAGGCTTTTAAAGGATAAGAGCATCCGCAAAAACGATACAGAACGATTGCATGCTAATCATCTTTCTGTTTTGAAATCTGTTTATAATCGGCATATGGATGCGGATATCTTCCTCTTTCAGGCGTATATGATTTCATCCAAATTTTCGAATGAATCTGGATGGCGTTTTGCGGACAGTAATTCAGGCAGGCATAACATAAATAGCATGTCACCCGTTTTTGCCAGAAAGGCCTGTGATTGACCATTTTGATCTTTTTCGATAAACATACTTTCTCACATGTTCCGCAGCCGCTGCATTTTGAATCCGAATAAAAGTAATTCTTTACTTTCGGTGAAAAATAATGGGTCATAACAGGCAACAGTTTTCCTAAAATTGAATTAAGCAGTCTGTTTTTTGAAAATGTAACGCCGGACAAGTCATCCTGGAAAGCCTCCTTGTTTCTGACAATTCTGGAAATGAACTCTGCTTTTTTGACTGCATTTTTTTCGATATCATTCATTTCTGTTTTTGATAAATCTGTGAATGCCTTCAATTTGGGATCATTACAAGCCATATTAATAATGAATGAAGCATTGAGGATTTTTTTATGACGTGAAAGAAGTTTTTTAATAGTATCAAAACCGCTGAAAACGGAGCCTCCGCGGATAGCGACGGCAAAAAAGTATTCCGTATTTTCAACATGAATATTATCCAGAAATATCTTTAGCGGAATAGGAATGGTTGTTCCATGGCAGGGGAATACGAAACCGACCGTTTTCCCAGGTATATCAAAATTCTTTTCAGACAGCGCCTTCACAATGGAAATTGCTTCTGAATCCGGGAGAAGCCCGATCAATTTGTTTGTAATAAAATAGGAATTGCCGGTGCCTGAAAAGTAATAAATTTTTGTATTCATTTATATATCCTTGTAAAAAAATAATGCCATATAACGCAATACAGGAAATACTGTTAAATGCTGCGACATAATATATAATATTGATATATATCCATTATATGCACAATACTCCGCCTTGCATTTTCCCGGATAAATAGTATCATAAATGGCTGATGGATTTCCGGTTCGGGATGGATATAATATACGGAGATGTTCAATCCGGCAGCAGTTCCGCTTAAGGTAGTGAAGGCTTCGGGGCCGGGTCTTCCCGAATATCCCGGGAAAAAGGAGCAGGTAATGTCTTTCAAGACCTTTGCGTTTGCATTACTAAACGGATACCGCAGGATATCGCGTGCTTTTCTGAGATTGTCGGGGAAAACGGCGGAAGACATTCATTACAGGAGGGTTGTAAGCGGGAAGGCCTGGGAGGAATTCTGTGACGGTCTGAAGGCTGCCGGCGCTGTGCTGCAGCTGCCGGGGAGTCCGAAAGATCAACTGAACCAGGCCGAAGGGTACCGGTATCTGTCCAGACTTTTGCGCGCAGGGCTTGAAAATTTCATTGAATTCTCTGACCCTGCTTTTCCCGTGCTGCGCAGACCGGTGCATGAGACGGTAAAGATCGGAGCCGACAATCCGGACAATTACTATATGAGTGCCAAAATTTCCGGCGGGTATACATACCGTGTGTTTGGAAACAGGGGCACTGTCAATTACCTCGGGTTCGGTACCCAGCGCGGCGATTACGGCACAACCGGAGGGCTAAAGCCTGCCGGATATCTGGAAGCTGAGGATATGCAGATCAATGCCGACGGCAGTTTTGAAATGATTATTTCCACCAAAAAGCGGACCGGAAACTGGCTGCCTATGACCGGTGATACGACCCAGCTGATTGTGCGGCAGACCTTTCTGGCCCGCAAATCCGAGCTTCCCGCTTCTCTTTCCATTGAACGCACAGGAGTGGATGGAAAATCGCCGGAACCGTTTTCTGCCGAAAAGCTGGACAAGGGATTATCCTGGACAAATGCTTTCGTCGCGGGTACGTCGATGCTTTTCGCCAGGTGGACCAAAGGATTTAAAAAACACGCCAACCTGCTTCCGGAGTTTGATGCCGATGTATCGAACAATGCGGGAGGAGACGCAAATATTACCTATTACCATAGCTACTGGGTTTTGGAAGAGGATGAAGCTCTGGTTATAGATACCAGGCCGCCGGAATGCCGGTTCTGGAATTTTCAACTTGACAATTACTGGATGGAATCACTCGACTACCGTTATCTTCCGGTGCACATTAACAAGCACAGCGCCGTATACCGCCCGGACGGATCGGTGCGCATCATCGTCGCCGACGAAAATCCCGGAGTTGAAAATTTCATTACCACGGCAGGCCATCGCGAGGGGACGATGTGTTTCCGCTGGGTCAGGGCCGAAAAAAAACCGCGGCCTGTTACCCGCGTAGTCAAACTGGAACAGCTTTTGGATCCGTCAGAATGGGAAGTATAGGATTAAAAGTATTATGCGAAAGAAAATACAGCTTCCGCTGTCTGTAAAAATCCTGAATGCCGCCGGAAAAACTTTCAGGCTGCCCAGGCCGCTTGACCCCGATACCCTGATAAGGAAAGCGCGCAGAAAGACAGGTCTTGATGATTTCGGCGACGAATCTTTTTATCCGGCGCTGTGCAAACTGGTTGAATCTGCCAAAGAGGAAGCAAACCTGAGTCCGCTTGGCTGGTTGGTATTGAATATCCGTCTGGGGACCATCCTCTGCAACAATCTCAGGACGCGCCAGATCCTGAAAAAACATCCCGAAATCCTGCAGGCCGATCTGGATCCTCCTGTTTTCATTACCGGGCTGCAGCGGACCGGCACAACATTTCTTCAACGCATACTTGCTTCAGATTCCGGGACCAGACCGGTTTATTCCTGGGAAGGCCTTAATCCTGTCCCGCATGTAAAATTCAAAGGCAGAGAGGAAAGAATCAGTGAAACGCAGATTATCCGTGACATCAATTCAAGGATATCCAAGGCAAAAGTCAGCGCGGCTGCCCTGCGTTTGCTTTCTCCCGCTTTCTATACGATCCATCCCGTACAGTACGACGGTCCGGAGGAGGATGTGCTTTTGATGGACCATTCCTTCATCAGCACTGTTGCGGAAGCGACGATGCACGTTCCCGGTTATTCGCGCTGGCTGGAAAAACAGGACCAGACCCCTTCCTATAACAAATTGCTCGAACTTTTAAAAGTGCTGCAGTGGCAATCCAGAGGAAACCGCTGGATACTAAAGACTCCTCATCATATGGAATGGCTGGATTATCTGTTCAGGACCTTCCCGGACGCAAGAGTAATCATGACCCACCGTGATCCGGTGACCTGCATGGCTTCTTTCGCAAGCATGATTTTTCATTCCTGGTCGATTCTTTCCGACAGCGTTGATCCCGCGGAAGTCGGGCGCCAATGGTTCCCAAAGGTCCGCCGGATGGTTGCCAGAGCAATGGAATTCCGAAAACCGGACGACAAACGTTTTTTTGATGTTTCCTATTACGATCTGATCGCAGATCCGCAGAGGACTGCGGCGGGTATCTATTCATTTCTGGACATACCGATGGGAGAAGGCGTAAGGAGGGGTATTGAGAATCTGGTTTCTGCAAACAGCAAAAACCGTTACGGCAGGCATACTTATTATCTGGAGGATTTCGGTATCGGTATTGATGAAGCTGAATCGGCTTTTTCAGCTTATTGCGACAGGTTTTCGATCCGGAACGAATACAGCAGAAATATCAGGACAGAACGGAAATGAAAAGGAAAGAAAAGAAAGGAAGTTACGACGGGACTGGCGCCGCGGTAGTCCACGGAATACTGGATCTTTTCCGCAGGAAAAAACCATTCGGGAAGGCTGATGATGAACTTGATATGAATGGCAAAACCTGTCTGATCACAGGAGCCAATTCCGGTTTGGGATATGCGGCAGCCCGGCGTCTTGCATGCATGGGTGCGGACGTCATCATGGCCTGCCGTCGCCAGATACCTGAAGCCGGAGAAAGGCTAAGGGAAAAAACAGGATCGCACAGGATAACGATGGAATATGTCGATCTGGAGAAGCTGCGGACCGTCGGCGAACTGGCTGCCAGGCTGAAAAAGCAGGGCAGAATGGTGGATGTCCTGATTAGCAACGCGGGAGTCGTATGCAGGTCCCCGAGGCTGACGCCCGATGGGTTTGACACCATGTTCCAGGTGAACTATCTGGCGAAATATCACCTGGTAAATACGTTTATAAGTCATGGACTGTTCAGAACAGGTAACAAGGACGGGGGAGCGGAACCTTCACGTCTGATTTTCGTTTCTTCGGAAACCCACCGGACCAGCCTGAAGCTGGATATGACATCGCTGGGAAAGCCGCCTGGGTACGGTATGAAAACGGCGTTGAGTTATTACGGGTATGACAAGCTGCTTATGACAATATTCGCCAGGGAGCTGGCAAGAAGGTACTCGGGTCAGGGACCGCCTGATCTGTCGGTATTTACCCTCTGTCCCGGTCCTGTTGCCACGAATATCGGCCGGGAAGCGCCGAAGATGCTCAGACCAGTGCTTCGGCTTGTTTTTTTCCTCTTTTTCAGAAGCCCGATGAAAGCATCCGACCCGGTCATCTTCTTTGCTTCAGACCCGTCTTTGTCGGGCAGAACGGATATTTATCTGCACCTGATGGTCAGGAAAGAACCTGATCCAAGGACCAATGATCCTGAAACCGGAAAGTCGCTGTGGCTGAAAAGCGGTGAACTGATAAGGAACAAGCTTAACTGCAGATGCAGCTGAGTATAGCCGGTAAAATCCATTTCCGGTGTGATAAGCCGATTTCGATTGTCCATGAGACAGGTATCACGGTATCGAATTCTTCATTCTGCCATATAATCATTCTGCCTGAAGCAGTATGGTTCGGAATTTTCTGAGACTCTTTCCCAATTTTCCTTTTTTCAATTCCCGAATCATACTTGTCCTGAATTACCGGGATTTTTATTGACAGAAAGATTTACCTGCTCCTATTATTAATGCAGGGGGTCGAAATGATTAAAAAAATACTGGTTGTGACCTTGTTTATTATTCCGGCTGCGTCAGCTTTTTCCGATGATGACCAGGATCCTTTTTCAGCATAAACGACGACTATGCCATCTACTCGGAACTCTCAGGCCGGGCCGCATATAACAAGATGCATATTCTGGAGGGGGGAATACTCGGCAGGCAGTTATCCTTTGATAACCGATATATCGATACGAATGTTTTTCCATCCAATACAATCGACGAAGAGGAAGCTTCTCATGAAATATATGCGGTAGTCGGATACCGCTATCTTGCTGTCCATGATACTCTTCTGCCGGTATTCCAGGATTTGAGTTTTTCAGTCAAAGCCCTGGCCGGTTTCTATTTTTTTGAAAGGGAAGTTTACCGGGACGGGAGTCTTGATGAATCTGTTCCCATGTCTGCCGCTTTTTCGTTCGGGGCAATTGCGGAAGTAAAATACTATCTTTTTACTGCTGAGTTCGGTTTTCTGAATAATGAAATATACTGGTCGGCCGGCATGAGAATCCCGTTTTCGATTTTTCTTTGATCCGGTTTGTTTAATACGGGTTAATGCTGCAGATCAAATTGAGTTTTCAAAGAGGTCCCCGATTTCTTCGGCCGAAAGACTGCGTTTATAAACCCTGACATCATCAATTGATCCGTCGAAGCTGTTCTTCTGTTTGTTGTTTGTTACTCCGATCGTAAAAGACCCGCTGAGCATGGTATAAGGTTTTTTCTTAAGCGTTTCGCTGACATCCAGCTTGCCGTCTACATAGAGGTTTACGTTTTCTCCATCCCAGGTCGCGGCCGCGAAATGCCATTCATTGTCATTCAGATCTGTTGTACCGGTAACGGCATAGTTGCCGAAAGACATAACCAGCCTGCTGCCTGAATACCAGAGACTGCTGTTCGTATTCGAGGACATCCTTCCGTAATCGGCTATCACGAAACCGCCGGCCGCTTCCTTATCTGTTTTTATCCATGCCGACATGGTCCGCGGCGCATCCCCTTTCGGGAAACCTGAGTCAGACATATTATAAATATATGCCTTCTTTTCTGACGGAAAGAAAAACGAGGTATCCTGTTTTCCCCTTATGCCTGCCGCGGGTTCGGCAAAACGGATAATTCCGTGATTGTTATTTCCGCTGGAATCTTCGGCAGTCCCGTCCAGCCTGAACCAGGCGATAAGCCCTTCAGACGATGTATCCGAAGTCGTACCCACTGTTAACAGGACAATCGCAATAATCAAAATAATCAGTATTTTTTTCATATCATATTTCCTTAAATTGATTTACATTTAATTTTACATCCCCATGATGTTAAAGTAAATCGCAAATTTTTTTTATATAATGCCGGAACGGGCGGCGATTAATTTGACAAACAGGTATCCTTTTTTTAAATTCTTCATAATGAACGGAATACGGTTCATTGGTAATGATATTGGTTTCGGCCATTGTCAGGGGATATGATTATGAAGAAAGTTCAATGTTTTTTGCTGCTTGCCGCTTTAGGTGGTTCTTTAAATGCGGATGATCCTGAATCCATATACGATTTTATAATTACCGATATTAACGGTAACGAAGTTAAATTAAGGGATTATGAAGGCAAAATATTATTAATTGTAAATGTCGCCAGCAAATGCGGATACACGCCGCAGTACGCGGGGCTGCAGGAGCTGTATGAGCGTTACAAAGACCGCGGGCTGAAAATTCTGGGATTTCCGTCGAATGATTTCCTTTTTCAGGAACCCGGATCGGATTTACTGATAAAACAATTCTGTACGGAAAATTATGGAGTGACATTTCCAGTGTTTTCCAAAATAAAGGTAACAGGTGCAAAAAAGGACCCGCTGTATAAATACCTTACAGACAAGCAGACAAATCCGGATTTCGGAGGAAGGATAACCTGGAATTTCAACAAGTTCCTGATTGACGGGAACGGCAGGATTATAGCCAGGTTTTCATCGGGAACGGATCCGCTTGATCCCAAAGTTGTGGAAGCGGTTGAAAGGGCATTGTGATTATTAAAATTACTGCAAGCGTCAATTGACGCTTGCAATCAGCATTATTCTTTTCTGCTGTCAGAATCCGATCAAACAGAATTCTCCCGGTAATCCGGAAATACTCTTTAATATGCGGCCACAAATACAATGTCGTCAAAGCAGACTATATCAACACTTGTTGCTCCCTGGCACTGAACTCTGCCGTTGCTGAATACATTAATCTTGTCATCTATCCAGTTCAGATCGGATCTGAGCCGGACGTCAAATGACATATTGTTTTCCGGGCGGCATTCTTCGGGCAGAATAAAGATGTCTTCATTTGAACTCACAGGTGAAGTATCGCTTGCATATCCCCGGATATGAACAGTCCCGTATCCGTCTTTCCAGTATTGCAGATCATCGTAGATCGTCATCTGATGCCAGTCGTTTCGGAATTCATCGTCGGTAACGGTATGCCATTCCGGATCCGGAAGCGGCAGGTCGCAGCCGGAAAACAGGACCGCCAGGACGGATATAAGCAATAAAACAAAAGCATTTTCATATTTCTCTCCGCAGTAATTTTATTACCATTCTGCAGCTGAAGCCGAAATTTTCAAATATGCTGTACGGTATGGTTTGAAAATCCTGAAGAAGCTTAGTTGATAGAAACGGAAAAATAAACGGCAGTCAATGTAAACGCCCGGCCATTAATTTCCATAATTATTTACTGTTCTTTTTATTTATGAAGCAGTTATATTGTTGTTTTTACAGATGTTGAGATTTTATTTAAAATTCTGAAGTCCCCGGAATCGTGAAGGACCATACAGAAAAGAAAGCCGGGACAGATTTTTTGCCTCATTCATAAAATCTTTATTTCTGAAAACACGTACAGGCATAGCCTTGTCAGAATCTTTTTTTACAATAACAGATATGCAATCAATGAATGTTTTTTTTATGCCCCACAAAACAAGTTCCTGACTGATACATTGCAGCCCGTATTTGTCCGCTATGGATGCAGCCTTTACGGCATCAACACCTGGTTCGCGCCAATGGAGATTTCTATCAAGGATACCTGTCCGTTTAAGCAATCCCTGTAGTTTGGGAATTTTCCTGATTTTCCGATATTTTTCCATATACTCACCAAGATTTGAATGGTGGATAAAGGCAGCACCGTTCTTTTCCATAATCCTCGGGAATTGGGAAAAGTAGGCATCAATGACTGATTCGTCTGCATGAAAAAGTGAATCAAAGCTGAATATGAAATCCACAGAGTTGTCTTCCAGCATATCCAGTGATTTACCATTATTCACAAAAAAATCAAGATTTGAATTTGTTGAAAATCGTTGCCTGCAGACTTTAATGTACTCATCAGATAAATCAATAGCTGTCAGTTTCCTGCATAAATCCTTCAGGTAATTTGTCCATCGGCCAAAACCGCATGCTATTTCAAGAATATGGTCTCCCGGTAAATGGGCTTTAATTCGGGGCAGGATTGCACCATACCATTGCATAAATGGCCCTCCCCATGCGGCCGACCATTCGTCACCATTATTTTCCCAGTTATTATGATCCTTCCATTTTTTTTATCCATGCATAAACGTTTCATTTTTTCTCAAAAATCAGTTTTCTTGACAGACAGTATCCTTGACTATATAGTATGCATGTTAAAAAAGGAGAATTATAAATGAAAAAGATTTTTGCTGTATTCGCAGTTGTATTTATCTTTCTTACCATATCAGGATGTGATACACCAGATGTACCAAATACTATGACGATAAATGGAAAATTGATGGCACTGATTTTACAATAGTTGCTATATGTGATTATGATTTTTTTGGCTGGGATTTTTATAACAATGCTTCAACCTATACTGGTTCATTTGTTGTAAGTGGAACACCTGGAAGCATTCTATCTGTTTCCGGTTCAATGGCGTTTACTTCATCTAATGCATATTCTGTTGAAGTTACCTATTCAGGTCCATATTCGTATTTTCCAGATTAAGTTGGGGCGGGACATGACATGTTACAGACGTGTCCTTTTTTTTGCCCGGAGAGGTGCTTTGCCTAAAAAGGTAAGCCGTCCCTGTAAATACCCGCACTGTCCAATCCTCGCATTAAATGAAAAAGAATATTGCCGGGGGCAGACTATCCGGCCGGATATTCCAACCGCGGTCAGACAAGTTACTATCATGATTATTCACAGCAGCGGCTTCTCTGTGAGACAAAACTGCAGTTGATACATGTCTGTCAATGTAACTGCAACTTTTCAGAACTGAATGAATATTTGCTGTACTGTGAAAAGTACTGTATAATTTGATGGTACTTTTATATGATAGAGAATTGACTGAAAAATTATGGAGGTCTTATGTCTGAAAATAGACTCCTTATTGTTTTTTTGATTTTTTGCAGCTTATCAATTTCATATGGCAACAGCGGCGGTTATCAGGCATATGGTGCGGGTGGAGTTCTGATTCCCATTAAATATGATAATATTGAAATGGTAACTGAAGTTATAAATATCAAAGTTGAACCTTCTTCGTATTATGGAAGCATAAATACTGAATACGAATGCATTTTTACTTTCAGGAATTTATCAGATGAACCTCAAAAAACATTAATGGGATTCCCTTCAGAGAATAAAATATACTGGGATACGGCTCCGGCCCTTGATTATTACACTCCATATGATGAAGGCAGCAGCATCGAAAATTTTAAAGCTTTTGTTGATAATAAGGAAGTTAACACAGAAATCTATCTCAGCGGAGAAAACATTGATTTACCAGGTATCGAAAGTTATGGTTCTGTACATTCTTTTAATGTCGAATTTAAAGCTAATCAGGAATTAATAGTTATAAATAAATTTTCAATTAAATCTTATTGTTATTTTCCTCAAAGCATGGGTGCTGAAGTCCTGTATATTTTAAAAACAGGGGCAACATGGGCAGCCCCTATAAAGGACAGCATTATAAACATAACTTATGACTTCCCCGTTGAAATGACAAAAATAACATACCCCGGTAATATTCCTTATATTGCTGAGGATAACAAGGCATTCTATCACTTTACCGATATTATCCCGGATTTTGATATCAGAATCTCAATCTATTGGAATTTGGAACTTGATCTTGATCATACGGATTTTTATTCTCAGTTAAATGAATACTTAAAAAGCAAGGATATTAATCGTGTTCTTCCGGTAATATCTTTTTTTGAATCTGACTTTATATCAGGGGACTGCGCAAAAATAATTGACCCTGTAACAAATGAAGAGAAAGAGACATTACGGCACACACTTTTTGATCTTGGAAATCATTTTTATGATAAAAAAGACTATATTGCTGCTATCAGGTATTTCGGGTTATCATTTATGTACGCTAAAGGAAATAACAGAAAAAGTATTTATCCAAATAATATTTTACAGGAAGATCTGGCAAGATGGGGAGTGGATCCGGCAAATAAAGCCCCTTCATATTATTCTGCATATAACATGGCCTGCTGCTATAGTCTGGAACTTGGCCGGCAAATAAAGGAAAAGAACAGCTGCGAATCAAAAGATGTTTCAGCAGGAATTCAATGGCTGTTAATAGCATACCGACTTAATCCTGATAAAATAAAGGAACTTGCCGAAACTGATGCCGATCTTAAGACTATTAAAACCATAGCGAATGATCAGATCTACTTTCTGCCTAATTGAAGTATTTTTTAACTTGGTATAATAAAAAAGCCGGAATGGAGCTGATATTAATGGCAAAAGCTATGGGGAATAAAAATGAACCTCATGGGGATATCCGTCAAAAAGGCGGGTTTTCAGTCTCTGGAGCGCAGATAGCCTTAGTGCAGTATCAGCTGTAATTCTTCCTTTAATATTTCTCCGGGTGTTACATCAGGTATTCTATCCATATTATCAGTCATTTCCATAGTCAAAAATGTTTTTTATCATTTCTTTTTTTATTGTGCGGTAGATATAATAATCGGTATCGATTGTAATGATCTCTTTGATATTCAGTTTTTCAGCTATTACCACCAGCGATGCATCAGCCAGATCCATCGGCACATCTGAATATTTTTTTGATAATTCTATAATTCGGTTTATTCCTGATGAATCTATATCGATTATCCGGATTCCGCCAAGCTTTACCCAGGTCATATAGTCAATTTGTGTCTGAACATTAAAACTTAACATATGCAACACTTCTGTAAGCACCGGCCAGCTGCTTATCAGGAGTACGGAATATTTTTTAATAAAATCTTTGATTGCCTGATGATATTTATCTTTTTTATTGAATAAAGCTATCAGAGGTCCTGCATCAATGAGAGTGCTTGTCATCCAGTTTTTCCTTAAGCCTGTTTTTATAATCAGTTGACAGGTCACTGTCAGAACCATATTTTCAGGTTTTGCAAATGATGTTTATAATAAAGTAATTGCATCTTTTAAACAGAAAGGTAAGCCTTGATGAATAAATAACCGCCATAGATATTCACAGCTGCGGCTTCTGTCGGTGTGTTGCTTTTTTTTATTTTTCCTTGTATTCGATCAGGAATTCAATCGGGTCCGAGGCTATGTCTAACAGGTAGATTACCTTGTTCTCCTTCTCGTTTCCATAAATTCCCAGACTGTTTCCATCCGGGAAATACATATTGTCGATGTCCTCAATAACTATGCCTATTACATGTTTCGAACCGAATGAGTGTCTAAAGGCTTGATAAACTTCGAATAGATCGGCGAAAAGTTTTACGATGCCGAAAACTTCTATAGGAGGTTGCGGCATGGCGAAATTGAATGCTGAATACAGGGAGTTTATCAAAATGGATTTTGATCCTGGATGATGCTCTTGATTTTTGCCAAATAATTTTACAGTTATCAGAGACTGAAGAGTGTGAATGGGTTTGATTCAGCAGCTGCAGGAGAAGGATGATCAGAATGAGAGTCTTGAAAAATCTACTGATGTTTGGAAATGGATGGCTGCCGGATCCGGGATTATTAGAGTATTAATATCTGACGACTTGCGGAGTCCAGGTTGGTCCATTGATATAAAAACGGCCATTCCTGAATTCCAACGGTTCAAAACCCAATTGCGGCAGATGAGCCCGGAATCCGGGTTCCTGCTCACAAAGCATATAGTGACAGGACGTCCAGAGTTTTCCATCCGGACCTTCAAAGAGGGCATTGTGACCGGTTCCGCAATAGGGGTCCGGCGTGTCTTCGAAAACCAGGTGACCATATCCGCCTTCCCTGGCTAATTCAGGACGATAGTTCTTCTTCCTGGTTCCGAAGATTGGTTCTGAATCAACGAGTTCCCAGGGGCCTAATGGATTTGATGCCTTGAGAAGCCCCAATTCATAACCTCTCGTCCACGTAGAAAAGAACATGAAATATGCTCCGGATCGCTTCACAACGAAAGGTCCTTCAATACCTTCGAGTCAATCAGCCAGGAGTGATGACACCAGTTTAGAAGATCTTCAGAAATCAGTAATCTGACACCGGGATTCCTGCCGGTCCAGACGGGATGAGAGGTGCCCGTACAGTACCAAAGATCACCGTCTTTTACGATACAGTGATCGCGCATTGCTATTTCAGGATCCCTGGTAACGGGATTCTGGTAGTGAAAATCCCGGGTTCCTGAAAGACCGGGGTTCCTGCCGCGCTTTTCCATTTTAACACCTTTCCGATACCAAAGAATCGGGGAAATATGCACACAGATTATTACAAGCATTTAATCACCGGCAAATTTTTCTGTTTTCAGCATTATACTTTACTTTTATAGATTATTCATTTGCTTCAAGTATAAATCCTGTCTGTCATTCGAACAGCAATATATTTTAGCAGAAGTCTGCTATTGGAAATAGAGAAAACATAATTACACTTTTAATTAAATTTAATAGAGAAAACAAAGCTAATACTACAAAGATAATAGCGGTTGGATAAGAAAAAGCAGCATTGACTGAATCTCCATATTCAAGTTTAGTGAAAAACCCTTTAACTCCTGATACTACAAAATAAAGGCAAAATATAAAGTAGATTGAACTGCATCAGCTTCTACGAAGCTCTTTTTTCTTCTTTTCCCTTTCATTTCCAATATGTGCCCTCTATAAAGATTTTTTCAAGATATCTGGCTCACAGAATGATTCATACATCTGTTCCGGTTTTAATTGTCGCTGATCAAATTTCAATCGAAATAGATAATTATAAACTACCATTCCTGAAATGCAGGCTGCCGGACAATAATTCGAGCATCAAGCCCTGATAATAAAGGAAAAGTATCAATAAATAGCGGAATCCGGAACAACTGTAATCCGGTAGTATATGGTACTCTTCAACCTGATGGCACCAGTTGGTGCTATATAAAAAAGAAGGAAGGTCTTATGGTTCATCTTCTATTGGTAATTGGAGCTATTCTCCTGATTATATGGATTGTCGGTCTGACGACCCGACGCACCTATGGCGGGTTGCTTCATGTTGTGTTGGTAATAGCGCTTATCCTGTTTGTCATCTGGTTATTGCGTTATTCTGGAGTTTTAAATTTTTGAGTACTCCCGAACGGCGTTTGGAAACGGTCTGACTTGCTAATATATTAGGAGCCTATTATGAATTTACAACGAATTTTCGCTATTATTCTGATTGTTGCCGGCGGCATATTTATCATTTACGGAATAGCCGCCTCCAAATCGTTTGCCGATCAGGTTAGCAATTTCTTTACAGGACGTTTTACCGAGACTACAGTATGGTACATTATCGGAGGCATCCTTGCTGCAGTAGCGGGCCTGATTCTGCTCCTGGGACGTTTCGGCAGACGGTAACCTTTGGCGGCAGTTGTACTCCAGAATCAAGTACCGTGGCAAGTTCGTTTTCTCTGGCTGACCGGGGAAGTGCCAAACAGAAAAAGAACGACAGGAACTTCTCCCCAGCGGCCAATGGGAAATCCGGAGCAAACCTGCCGCTTTTTAGTACATTTCCGGAATCAAAAATATACTTCATTTAGCTTCATTATAAAGACAGACTACAGCTACCAATAAATATGTACCGGAGTATGAAGTGCCTGAAAAGAGGATAAAAATGAAAGAATTCCGGGGAAGCATCAGACTCGCGGAAGCCAGGAGCAGATACATCCGAAAAACCAGTCATATACCTCATACAAATATTTAATAACTATATAGTAACGATTTTTGATCAGCGATAATTAAAAATACCGAACCGGGAAAAATAATCATCGTCAATCAGGTAATATACCCATAAATAGACTTTTAATTAATTCCGATTGAACCGGAGATTCAATATAATTTCAGCTTAAAAAAAAGGTCCTTTCATTTCCATATGAAAGGACCTTGTGTTGTCTCATGTTTTTATTAATGATTAATTGTTATACTGACTCCGCCGGTCCAGTCCTTGTATTCACTGGTGTAATATTCGTAAACCCGGGAAGCAGTACCCGTAAACCTGCCGGGCAGGCTGGCAATGCAGCTGATGCTCAGATCCAATGCTTCATTTGGGGCAAAAGCCCTCCAGTACAGAACCAGTTCCTGGCCGTTTATTTCAAAAAAGTCAATTTTCCCCTGCGCCTGCAGTTCTTTCAGGAAATCATAACGCAGTTCCAGTCCTCCGGGGATGCCGATTATGGCTATAGGTGTGGGAATATCCGAATCGCTGATATTATTGATCCGCACATTCAGATCTACGCTGTTTCCTTCCATTACCGCGTTTTTCGACAGCTCTGTGCTGATACGCACTTTGCTCTCCGGAGAAGACGCGGGGACAGTGGAATAGTAGCTGTATTCCATACTGAACGGCATGTCAATTCCTTTATTCATAACCAGTCTGATGTCATTTGTTCCGCTTTTTAAGGCTGATGAAAAATCAGGCAGCTCGATTATGCCTCTGGTATCTTCATCGAAATAAACTGTGGAATTGATGTTCCTGTTATTCACATAGATATCGATCGAACCGGGAACAGCCGGCTTGCTTCGTTGCTGGTCATAGAGGATAATTGCTTTCAGGGCCAGAATGGTCCCCTGGGTGGAGAAGAACATTCCGGACTGGCAATTGGAAACTATATACTGAATAGCTTTTTCCACATTCCCGGAATATTTATCATTATTCAGCCATGCCAGAACCGTGAGTGATGTTGTTTCGATTAATAATGAAGTTCCGCCGCTTCTGGTAATGCTGGTTAGCGCTCCGCTGACAGATCCGTCTTTGGACTGTTTTGAGGCAAGGAGTCCCATCAGTTTCGCGGCCTTATCGTTTATGCCGGTTAGTGAAAGCGCATGAGCTGCAAGGGACTGGATGTAACTGTCATCTGTGGAGAATGCCTTTTACTCAAGCCAGGCAATTTCCTTTTCCAGGTCCCGGATGTCGGCATTCAGTAAAGCCCAGGTGATATAGACATCAGTGGTATCATCGGGGGCGCCGCCGAAACTGTCCAGCGCCCGGGAGTTGCGTTCATAACCGCCGTCACCGCTGCGTTTTGCCAGCAGCCATTCTTTTGTCCGCCGAATCATCGCGGGATCGACATCCATAATTTCCTTCATTTCCATAAACTGCAAAATCCCGTATGCCGTTAAGGCCTAATGGCCTGGATATTACACGAACCACTAATAGCCGTCTTCTTTTGTTTCAAAACCGGTCAGGCGATTGTAAGCCATGTCCAGGTTTTCCTGTGCCATTCTGATCATTTCCGGATCGCTGTCAGCATGGGAAAGAAAATACTGCTGGGCCATTACCAGGGGATAGCTGGTCGAAGATGTTTGTTCGAAACATCCATATGGCTGACGGATCAATGCGGCCAGAGCCTGGTTTAAATTTGCTACCGGGCTCGGGTATAATATAGTGCTGCTTTTCAGTGACCCGGCTGCGAGATTTGCCGGGATATCCAGCGTAAAGCCAAGTGCTTTATCCGGCCCAAGAATCCCGCTGTTCTGAATGCTGATCGGGAATCCTGAGGGAATAACATTGAACTCCCGGATGACAGATTCGGAATAAGGCCCAAAATCGGCTTTAACCTGCAGAATATTTTTTCCGATTACCCATGATTTCTGCACAGGAATAACAATCCTGTTTCTTGTCTCCGCAGATATCTGATACGATTCCGTTTTGATTGTTTTACCGTTCAATACCAGCCGGATGGTTCCGTTCAGCGATTCCCTGCTGTTGTTGACTACCGCAACCGGCAAATCGATTGTATCGGACATTGTCATGCTCAATGGCATTTTCGGTTCAACATAAAAAGCTTTGACCGAACTGAAACTTTTATTATTAACCCCGATTGTGCCTTTCGGGCCGATGGCATCAGCGCTGATCCGGAATGTTGTAATTGAATCATTCAGATCAAATTGAAAACTCACGTTGCCATTGCGTTCATCTGTCAAAAGCTGAACATTCCAGTATAATGTTTCGGCAAAATCAATCCGTTCTTCGGGCTTCCAGCTGCTTCTGCGTTTATGAGCATATTCGCGAACATATACAAACCCGCTGGCCTGGTACAGCTTCGCTTTATCGGCCAAAGGCATTTCGCCCAGGGCATTCAGAAATAAACTGAATTCGGCATCAAGTTCTCCAGCTATGTCCTGCTGTTCATTATTTTCCTGGTCAATGCGATCACCGATTTCTTCCATCATTTTTTCTTCAGCCATTACATTGGCTGCCCTCATGGGCATAGCTTCCGCATCCATTAAAATGTCAATTCCCCAGTCCTCTTCCAGGTACAATTCCGATTTTTCATTTAATACGGAAAGACGTTTTGCCTTGTCGCCGTATTCTTCAATGAAAT
>CAZKOK010000006.1:0-19915 GCA_964554355.1 uncultured Spirochaetia bacterium
GTAAACTGATTAAAAGCTTACCTGTGTATTAAGAACGATCTGTCCCATAGGCCCAGAAGCTGTACTTTTCTGCATCTGTTCAATCTGAGTCAGGTCATTTGAATCCCAAGACAGTGTGAAAGTTGTGTTGTCAATAAGGCCTTCAGCTTTTACAGCAGCTTTTGCAAACATGTGCTGATTCCAGTCAACATCTACATTTGCGTCATCATATGAAGCTTCGAAAGACGGAGTAATTGTCAAGTCGCCGGCAGCAATTGCGTAAGCAACTTTTCCATGAATTTCAATACCGCTCATAGGTCCTTCATTTTTCGAACCGAAAGCAGCCTGTACTGTAAGACCATCAACAAGACCGAGATCAAGAGCGATCGCGTAATTTAACTTATCTCCATATGTAGGATTATTGAGATCTGAATCTGCCCAGCTTGCATTAGCAGTTAAAGAGATACCTGCAATGTTTACAGCAATACCACCAGCAACGCCTAATGCTTCTTCACCGAAGTCATACATAGCATTAACAGAAGGTTTGATTGAATCTTCTTCGCCGATACCGATTGTATAACCAACAGTAGCGAGAACTGCTACCGACGGGTTGTCCCAGTAGTTTACGTCTGTATTGGCAGCAACAGACAGATCAAGGTTTTCTACAGCAGTGAGTGAAACTTCACCTTTTACAGCATATGCATTGTTATGTGCTCCGGAAACTTCCTGGTTTGTCCAGTCACTAAATGACATGAAATCAACAGCTATAGTAGCAATATCAGTAATTACGTATTTAGCTTCGATACCAGCATTTGTAGTTATACTAGCTTCACTGAGACCAACAGTTGAAAGATCTTCGTTTTCAGCTGCAGTTGCACCATATTTGGCACTGAAAATTTTGTAAGTATACGCATTAGCCGGACCTGAATTTCCGCCTACACCAACGCCTGCATCATTGTACAGATTGATTGTAAGGTCACCGAGAACGAGGTTAGCTGTGATGTCACCAACACTCAGTGTAAGAGCTGCGGATCCGCCTTCGCCTACATCACCGGTTTCCAGTTTGATATCAGCAACACTGATTTGACCGTAAACTGAATCGCCGGCTTCTGATCCAGCTGAACCTTTATCAATTTCAGGTGCAATAGAAATTGTACATGAACCGTCATACATAAATCCTGTATCTCCTTCGTCAAGATCCATACCGAATTTAATACCGGCGCTACCGGATGCACTTACAGTGATCTGTGCAGATGCCATAGCAGCTATCATTGCAACCATTGCGATGAAAAATAGAATTTTTTTCATTAAACTCCTCCTAAATTGAAACAGGGAAATGGCCTAGGACCATTTTTTGTCCCTCTCTATTTTCATTTTGAGTTAGTATAGCAACTGCCGTTGCAAGTTGTCAAGTTTTTTTACTATATTTGACAGGGCAGCAAAATACCCTTGAAATATAAAAAAGTAACTGAAATTTGCATATACGGCAGATTACGTTAATTTATCGGTTTTTTCAGCGGATTACTTACAGGTATTTTCAGATTTATTGCATTATTCCTCGACTTTGCCGTATCCGCCGCAGTATACATGGACTTTTGAAAAAAGAAGGGATAGAATAAAGATCATGGAAATGCTTACACGGGCTGTAAACTCGGCCATATACGCGCTGACCGAAAACAGGGACGATCTGGATAAGCTTGAACAGGAGCTGGGCCTTACCACAGCCGTACTCAGGGAAAGCGTAACCGGAATCCGCGGTTCGGTCGAAGAGGGCATTGTTGAATACAAGGGCAGAATTCTCAGAGGTACATATTCAACCATAGACTCACTTCAGTACGATTCGCGCAACCTGTCGCAGCTGAGCGAAGAACAGAAAAAACTGTCGGCCCTTGTGTATGCAACCATCATTCAGCACAACATTGCCGCCGGAATAATCTCTCTCCGGATAAAAAGCGATCAGCAGGACAATTCGGAAATAATCAGCGAAGAAATGAATATTAAGGAAATTATTCAGGACGTCACCGGACGCATAAAGCAGGACCCGTCATTTCAGGAAAAAAGGGAAGTAAAAAACATCCTGCTTCAGATAAAACAGTACAGAACGGAAATGGCTGAACTGGCCAAACTTAAGGAGAATATCCCGAAGGAAAAGCTTCCGGGGCTTGCCGCCAATTTCAATTCAAGATTCGCAAAAATCTCCGCAAGCATTACAGAAAACTACAAGGCCATTACCAGCGAAGAAATGAAGTCCGAAATCATGGCAAAAGCGTCACATCCCCTTCAGATTTACCGTCTGAACGCCCTTACAAAGCCCCTGTGGGGCCAGGTAAGGCATTTCTCGCTGATACATTCAACTGTTACCTTTATCGCGCGGGAGCGCTTCCAGACAAGGGAGCATCTGGTAAACCTCAATAACAGAAAAGAAGAATCCATGTCCTTTCTGAACAACGAACTGCTTGCCTACAGGGAGCTGACGGGAAGCGAAAGCGAAGCCGCAAAAATCAACCGCCTGCTCTGCCTCGAGGTAATGCGCATCCTTGAAAAACAGATCTCCTGGCGGATAACGAAGAAGATGGAATAACGCCCCCTTTAAATATTCACGCGACGACGCTACGACGCTACGGGCATTACAATACAGAAAAATTACTTCGTGTCCTTCGTGATCTTCGTGGTTCAAAAAGGTATTTCACAAAGCATTCTGACCCACCGGACACTCGTCCCGACCCCATATCCCCAGGCCCCCGTCGCATCGTCGCGTGAGCTTTTCTTGCAGTTTGCCGCTTTTACAACAAATCTTCCCTGCCCTGTTTTTTCAGCTGATCGACTGTATCACGGACAAGCTGGCTTTTGCCTTTCGGGCAGATAAGGCATCTGCTGTTTTTTATCACGACTATCAGGTCATCAATCCCCTGTATGGATACGGGAATATCGGAATAGACGAAATTGCTGCCGGCGGGACAGATTTCGCTTTCGGCGACCGAATCCTTCAGTCTGACTGCGATTTCGTCCCAGGAACCCAGATCGGTCCAGCTGAAAGATGCGGAAACGACTCCTGTTTTTCTGCAGTTTTCCATGACAGCGTAATCAATCGATATCGAAGGCATTCTGCCGTAGCATTCAGCAAAGGCGGGATCATCAAGTATTGTACTGAAACCTGCAGCAGGTTCATCGGGAGGAAAAGTATAACCTGCAAAGGCATTCGGTATGTCCGGTGCCTGACGGTGCAGTTCACCCAGAAAATCTTTTGTCCCGAAGGCAAACATGCCCGAATTCCAGAAGAACCGGCCGCTTCTCAGGTATTTCTCTGCAGTCCCTGCATCGGGCTTTTCCCTGAAGGAATTCACAGAAAAACCGTATTTCAGCTCTTCTCCCTTCTCTATGTATCCGTAACCTGTTTCCGGCCTTTCGGGAATAATCCCGAATGTTGTTATATGTCCGTTTTCAACCAGCTTTTCGGCCGTTTTTACATCTTCTGTAAAAGATTCAACAGGCTCGATAAGATGGTCTGAGGTAAGCACAAGAACCGAAAGATTGTCCTGTTTCCCATGCTGAATAAAATAAACTGCGGATGATATTGCCGGGGCGGTATTTCTGCCGGCAGGTTCCGAAAGAAGCAATACGGGTACATCGAGTCTGTCCCCGATTTCCTTTACATCACGTTCAACCAGGTCTTTCTGGGATGCAAGTGAAATTACTATAACAGCTTTTTCAGGCTTTACGGCGGCGGCCCTTAAAAGAGAAAGCTGAAAAAGACTTAAGCTGCCGATCAGTTTTATAAACTGCTTGGGTTCCCTGCTTAATGATGCCGGCCAGAGCCTTGTTCCTTTTCCTCCGGCAAGTATAAAAACATAATCCATAATATCCCGCCTGCAATTACGGTTTTTCCGTCCGCTTAATAATTATACCAGCATATTCCGGGCAGAATCAATGCAGAACAGCAGTTTAAAGATCCGCCGGTTTGATTTTTATACAGTTTATGCAAATTTATGCCTGAATTCTTCACAAAAATGCAAAAAAATGGAATATTTATACTGTCTTTTTTCTATCTTTATTGACCGATTCATTAACTCATTCTAAAATACATATGCTTGCTTTGAGGAGGAAATTGATGGGCAAAGGTTTCACATTATCTATATATCCATGGGTCTATAAAGGAAAATTCAACAAAGAACATGAATGGATTGAAGAATTCATCGAGAAAAAACATCTGACACCTGAAGAAGAAGAAAAACTTCCGGCCGAAGAACTTGATATGCTGCTGAAAGAGAGAAATTCCTTTCCCGGTCTTCCCATTGTCAATTATACAAGTCAGTACGGTATGGGCTGTATTGAAGGCCTCAAAGCTTTTCCGCAGAAAGACGGATCACTTAAACTGTTCCGCCCTGATGAAAATGCCAAAAGAATGGCGAAATCGATGGCCGGATTAAAAATGCCGGTTTATCCGGAGGACCTCTTTATAAACGCAGTAAAGACAATTGTTAAAAACAACAAGGACATGGGCTATGCTCCCAAATATGACTCTGAATGGGAAAAGGACGACTTTCATTCGGGACATTCTGTCTATATACGTCCGTTTTCCTATTCCGAACCAGCTATAGGCCTCGGTCTTTCCGCATATCCCTGGGTAATTATGATTTCCACTCCTGTCGGGGCTTATTTCCAGTCCGGCAGCAACAAAACTGTAACAACTGACAAGATAAGGGCTTTCCCCGGCGGTACAGGATGGATAAAATGCTCAGCCAATTATGTAATTCCCACTCTTGTTAAAAAAGAAGCAGAGGCCCTGGGATACATGGAAGCTGTTTTTCTTGATGCGGCTGAAAAGAAGTATATTGAAGAAGGTTCTTCATGCAATATTTTCTTCCTGCTGAAAAACGGGACTCTGGTAACTCCGCAGCTGCGAGATACAATTCTGCCGGGAATAAACAGGATGTCCGTCCTTCAGCTTGCTGAAAATATGGGAATCAAAACAGAAGAAAGGCAGATATCGATTAATGAAGTAATGTCAGATACAGAAGAAGCATTTGTAACCGGAACTGCTGCAGGCGCTGAATTTATAGAATCGATTACGCATAAGCAAAAAACCTCGGTATTCAGTAACGGAAAGATCGGCGAAACTACCCATACACTTCAGCGCAAGCTGAAAGGCATTCAGTATGGGGCCGAAGACGATATCTTTAACTGGATGACAGACGTTTAGGTAAATTACTGGATTACATATCCTGACAGGTCTTTAACCAGCTTTTTGTCTATATACAATCCGCCTTCCTCTACCTTGAACAGAATATCTGAATTGAGGACAGCGATATTGTTATACGGAGCTCCTCTTTCAAGAGATTCGGGGTCTCTGGTAAGAAAATCATTATATTCCTGCGACCTTGTAAAATTATAAAGGGCTTCGGATTTCTTTGATGTGTCTCCGGTTTCAAGATATTTCGTGTAATAGGAAACGCCGAGATTATTGTAGACTTTTGCCAGGCTGCGGATCAGCGACTGGTAATCGGATCTTTCATTGACAAGAAGATACGGATTTTCCAGAAGATATGGCTGGGAAGCCAGTTCTTCTTCCAGCCTGTCCCTCAGTTCAAGATAATATCCCATGGCCGCACTATTGGAGTTTTTCAGGAAAAATGTGTTTCCAAGAGCAAACAGAAGATTATCATTTTTTGCATGACTGTCTTCGGCTTTATAGAATTCGTTCAGGGCGATATTGTAATTTCCCTTTGTATAATAGATATACCCCTGTTTGTAATCAAGTTCGCGGCTTGTATAGAGGTTTTCCTCTGCCCGGTTATAATTAAGCAAGGCCATATCATAATCAAGGTGATTGAAATAATGGACATCTCCAAGATTTGAGTATATTCTGCCGAATTTTGCTTCGGGTCGGACAGCCTTTGTACTGAGTGCTGCTGTATAAAGCTCTTCTGCCTTTTCAAATTCCACCTGGGCGCCCAGTTGATTGCCGTCCTTGTACATATTTTCACCGATACGGTCATATGTATCAATTTCCAGCGCAATTTCCCTGTCCGTCAGTCTCGGTTTAAAACCCAGATATGCAATTGTATTGTCAAGAGCAGCATCTTCAAATTCGCGTTTATTCATATGGCGGTAATATCTTGCTTTCTGATAATGCACCTCAGGAACAAATTCATCCTCATCCCCGGACCTGTCCAGGACCTCGGATACTCCTTCATAAATATTCCTGTCCATCAGATATCCGGCCATTTCAGAATAAATCTGCGGATCGACCTTGTCATTTTTCCGCAGGTCCTGATAAGTGTCCCTGAAATTCAAAACATCTTCGAGTCTGTCTGTTTCAATAAAATAGCGCAGGAAACGGAAGCTGACCTCATAAGTGTCCCCGAAAAACTGCCTGTATTCAGCATACTGACGGCGGGCTTTTTCATACATTTCCGCATCATCCCTGGCCCAGTGCATATAATTATCACCGAAAGCAAGTTTGGCTTCCCGGTCGCGCATATCACGTTCCAGGATGTATCTGAACTGGGTCTCGGCCAGTTCGTAATTGGCAAGGTATTCGGATTCCATCATTGCATAATCAAAATGCGCATCACGGTTGTATTCATATCCGGGCATCTGTGAGAGGTCCTTGCGCTGCGTAATAGTCTCTGTAAGCTTGTCCTGGTGAAAAACAAGCGGCGGTATCAGTCTTTCGACATACTTTTCTTCTGCCAGACCATACTGCTTCTGGCTAATAAAAGCATCTGCATAATTAATGAACTGCTTCTTTGAAGGCCAGATTTCATATGCGTCAGTGAAAAACTCGTTTCCGCTTACGTAACGGCCGTTCGCAATCTCTTCAAGCCCGTTTTTGTAAATTCCTGCCGCCTTTATCGGCTGATATATGTATCCATAGCCAAGTATACCAAGCATCCCCATTACAAGAACAACCGCCATTACCTGCAGCAGCATCGGTAGAATATTGTATCTCAGGGTGTATGCAAATGTTCCTTTCCGGGCATAAAACTGCTCGGCTGTCATTTTCTCATACTGGGCAGGAATTTTTACTTTTTTACCTGTAATTCTCGAGACAATTCCGGCAAGTTCTTTTGTTGTTTTACCCGAAATCAGTGCTTTAAGAAGATTCTGAAGCTGTTCTCCGCCGAAATCGCCTGAACCAATCAGTTCTTCAATAATTATTTTCAGATTACGCGGCTGCAAATTAAGGGTCTGCTGCAGCTTCTGAAAATCCTTGTCGCTTATCCGGTTTATTGCCGCTCCGGCAGCCTCATCAGCCTGAAGGGAAAGCCCTTCATCTTCAACATTCAGTTTCGGTTCTTCCCCTTCAAAACCGAAACCTTCATCGAGATTGCCCAGATCAAATGAATCAACATCATCATATTCATCAAGGGAATCTGCACTCTGATTAAAATTATCAGGGAAATCCGCCGCACTGTCAAATTCAGCTGTTTCCGTATCTGCCTGGATTGCATCGCCAAGATCATCAAGCGAACCGAAAGCTTCTTCCGATGCACCGGCTGTATCATCGAAAAGGTTCAATTCACCCATTTCCGAAAAATCTTCCGGGGGCTCAAGCCCTGTCTCCGAAGGCTGTTCCTCACCCGGTTCTTCCGGCACTGCAAAATCTTCTTCAAAACCTCCCGGTGCTTCTGCCGCAGCCCCGGACATTTCTTCAGGCATGTCCTCCGGCATCCCCATCTCTGAAGTATCAGGGAAAATATCATCGGTATTGCTCAATTCTGCAAGGGCATCTGCTTCATCCATGCCGCCGCCGGATTCGGGAAAGACATCCTCGCCGCTTACACCGAAATCCTCTGCATTAAAATCCGAAAAAGGATCGGAAATATTTTCAGCCTCTCCATAATCCGAATCATCAGAAATCGGTTCGACATCTCCAGATAAAAGATCATCAAGGGCCTGCACATCTTCTGTTTCCTCAACTTCTTCAGGCATATCAGCATCTTCAAGAAGCCCCTCGGACAAGGCATTTACATCATCTGAAAAAAATCCGTCAGCATCAGCCCCGCCGGAAAAATCTTCAGTTTCACCGGGACCCGGTCCCGGGGCCGCTTCCCCGCCTTCGGAAAGAAGATCATCCAGATCAAGTCCGCTTCCGGTATCTTCTGCTTTCGGGACATCAGGCATGGAAAAATCTTCCTGTCCGCCCCCGGCACCAATCAGGTCATCAAGATCCAGAGGTCCCGTACCACTTTCCTGTTCCGGAAAAATACCGCCGGCTGCGGAATCCATTTCATCTGAAGAACCTGCGCTTTCATCAAATCCGCCTGCCAGATCATCGGAAAACCCTCCCATATCCGAATCTTCTCCGGGTTCCGGTCCGCCCATATCCATATCTTCTACCGGAAAAGTATCATCAGGTAATCCGCCTTCCGGCGGCTCTTCATCCGTTTCCATTCCGGCCATAAAATCTTCAGGTATATCACCAAAATCCTCTTCACCTTCAAATCCTGCATCAGAAGGCAAATCTTCTTCAGACTCCGATGTTCCGGACTGATCAGCGTCTGTCGAAACTCCGCTAATGCCGAGAAGGTCCTGAAGTTCCTGATCGCTGCCTGCATCAGGCATTTCAGCGCTTCCGGCCTGATCTGCCGGAGGTTCTTCAGCCTGGTCAAATGCAAATGCAGCATCAAAATCGGCCGGAGAGACCGGTGCTTCTGCAGGCTCATTAAGTTCGGAATCTTCATCAGGGCTGAATGCAGAACCCAGAAGTTCACTTAAGTCTTCGTCAATAGCTGATTCAGGCGGCGGAATATCTTCGATAATTTCGCCGATCTCTTCCAGCATCACTTCTTCATTGGATATAGAGTTCAGCCGCTTCTTAAATTGTTCAATATCATCAATTCTTGGCATTTTTTCTTCTGCAAAATATTATTTTGTCAGTCAGGCACTGATGCACACATTTCTATATTCCTTTTCGGCCGAATTTCAACCTCTAGTTAGCATCTTTTAACAGAATAATAATAGCCCCGAAAGCGTGAAATAAACAAGAGGTATGTAATTATATGAAAAATCGCGAAGGGCACAAAGAACACAAAGAAATTTATAAAGTATTTGGTCTTCAGATAAACCGGCTTCGCGGGTCTGTCCCCATTTCATTACATCATACCCTTCGTGATCTTCGTGGTTCAACCGCATCTTTCACTTAAAGAATAGACTCCCTCCGGCCGAAAATATACAGGATATGAAAAGATCCGCTTTTTTCATTATTTTTATATTCTCTGTTATCAGTCTGCATGCCGCAGACCTGCCGGACTATGAAATGGACACCAAGATGAAGACCATGTTCGAGGCAGAACCGCCGGTTTTCTTTAGAAATCAGATCTTGCTTTCCTATGAAAGCAGTGATTTCACCAGAATGGTCGGTGCGGCATTTGAACATGAAAATTATTCACGTATCCATGTGTTCTGGCGCAACCAGTTTAATGTTTTTGTAGCGCTTATTCCTGTACCGCCTGATGTGGATGAACTTAAATACAGGCTGATTGTTGACGGTCTCTGGATACACGATCCTGTAAATCCGGATGTACTGAAAGATAAATCGGGTTTAAGGGTGTCTATGTTTAAAATACCGGAAAAAACTTCTGTAAATCCCGCAAGCCCGCTGATTGATGACGGGACTGTTGTCTTCACATACCGCGGAGCCCCGGGCAAAAGCGTATTTATCTCGGGTGATTTTAATAACTGGAATCCTTTTATCTACCAGATGAATGAAGCTTATCCGGGAACATATACCTTGTCGCTGGAACTGCCGCCGGGAAGATATTATTACTGTTATTATGAAAACGGTGAAAAGAAGCTTGATATGCTCAATCCTAATTTTGCCACCAACAGCGAAAACCAGGCCGCAAATTTCTTTAATATCATGTAACCGGAAATCTCGGCGGTTTCCCCATAAAGACATCTGCAATATTCAGCGCTGCCTTGATTTTCAGATCGGAAATTGAAGAATTGCTGTAATATGCGCAATGATCAGATACTATCAGGTTTTCAAGGCCTGAAAATTTCTCTCTGAACTTCGGCGGTTCGGAATCAAATACATCAATTCCGGCGCCCCTTATTCTTTTTTCCTTCAGGATACTGAATAATGCTGTGTTATCAACAACCCGGCCGCGTGATGTATTTATCAGTACTGCTGTTTTTTTCATTTTTGCCAGCGCGGCAGAATCGATAAGATGATCATTCTGCTCATTATACGGGACATGAACGGAAATATAATCGCTTTCACTTATCAGCGTATCAAAAGAGGTGATTTCTGCATGCAGTTTTTTCCCCTCCGACTTATCAAGGACCGGATCACAGAGGAGTACCCTTCCGAAACCTATCCCGGATGCCTTTCTGTGCAGGGCCCGGCCGGTGCTGCCGTATCCGATTATTCCGAGAGTTGATCCGGCAAGCCGCGGCATATCTGTTTCAGGATGGATATTCCACTCACCTGTCCTGACCTTTCTGTCAATTAATGTCAGATTTCTGGAAATCGCAAGAATCATTCCAAGTGCATGCTCCCCGACTTCGTCAAAGCAGTAATCCGGAACCCTGGCGACAGGAATTCCCCTGGCTTTGGCTGCTTTTATATCCACATTATCATAGCCGATTCCGTATCGTGAGATAATCCGGCAGTTTTCAAGCTGATTAATAATTTTTCCGGTCAGTCTGAACTGGTTTACGAGGAGTCCGTCTGCATCTTTTATATATTCAAGGATTTCTTCACCTTCACATTCAGGACAGACGAAGAGTTCAGCGCCGCATTTACCGAGAACTTCCTCTTCTTCCTGATAGTGTTTGAATCGGTCATCTGTTACTGCTACTTTCAAATTCCTGCTCCGCTTGATTTTACAGGTTCAATAATATCAAAAAAGGAATTTATTTACGACCGCCTGTTTATCTTTTTTTATGCAGCCAGCAGGCCACCTGATGCTCTTCTCCCATATCCTCAAGAACAGGCATCTCTTTGCTGCAGATATCCATCTTTTTTGGACAGCGTGGATGAAATCTGCATCCGGCAGGAGGATCAAGAGGGTTCGGCACATCGCCTTCAAGTATTATCTTCTCTTTCTTTGTTTCAGGATCCGGAATCGGAATAGCCGAAAGCAGGGCCTGGGTATACGGATGAAGTGGTTTTTCAAAAATACTTTTGGTTTTGCCTGTCTCAACTATCTTGCCCAGATACATTACAGCAATTCTGTCGCTTATAAACTTTAATACAATAAGATGGTGGGTTAAAAAAATATATTTAAGCTGGAAATCCTTCTGGATCTTTTTAAGCAGGTTGAGGATCTGGGCCTGAACGGAAACATCAAGCGCCGAAGTCGGTTCATCCATCAGAATCATATCGGGCTGGGTGATTAATGCCCTGGCAACTGCTATTCGCTGACGCTGTCCGCCTGAAAATTCATGAGGATATCTGTTCAGATGTTCTCTGGCCAGTCCGACAGTACCCAGAATTTCAATGACCTTGTCGCTTATTTCAGACGCTTTCAGCAGTTTCTGACATACAAGCGGTTCCGCAATTATTTTCTTTACCAGCATTCTCGGATTAAGGGAATTTGACGGGTCCTGAAATACAAGCTGAAGCCTTCTTCGCAGTTTTCTCAGATTTTCTCTGGAAATCTGTGTCATATCCAGATTTTTACGGAGAACCTTTATTTTATCCTCTGTTTCCTTCGGCGAAAGCCTGGTATCGGCCGCATTTCCGTTTATAAGATTTTCAAGTTCTTCTATAAGTTCAGCATCCTTGTCAAAATAGATCCTGCCCGATGTGGCTTTATGAATATTCAGGAGGGTTTTTCCCAGAGTTGTTTTACCGCACCCGGATTCCCCGACAAGACCCAGGCATTCGCCTTTTTTTACTTTGAGATCTATTCCATCAACAGCTTTTACGTCAGCTATATGTCTTCTGAATATTCCGCCCTTTACCGGATAATACTTTTTCAGGTCCCTGATATCAATTAGTGTTTCATTCATCAGCATTTCCTTTTTGACTGAACAGATGACAGGCAACCGAATGGCCTTCGTTTGCAATGAAAACCGCGGGCTTTTCACTTTTGCATATTTCCATGGCATACGGACAGCGCGGATGAAACCTGCATCCCGTAGGCGGATTTACCAGGTTTGGAACAATTCCCGGGATTGATTCCAGTTTGTCGCTGTTCTCGGTTCTGGGGACAGAGGCAAGCAGCCCTTTCGTATACGGATGGCAGGGATTTTTAAACAGTTCCTTCACCTCCGCGGTTTCGCAGACATCGCCAGCATACATTACAGTAACCCGGTCGCAGATTTCCGCGACAACACCAAGGTCATGCGTAATAAACAGAACTGAAGATATTTTGGTTTTTTTAAGCTCTTTTATCAGATCGAGGATCTGAGCCTGAATGGTTACATCCAGATTTGATGTAGGTTCGTCGGCTATCAGTACCTGCGGATGACAGGCAAGGGCTATCGCTATTACAATCCTCTGCTGCATCCCGCCGGAAAGCTCATGCGGATACCTTTGAATGACATTTCCCGGATTTGGAATTCCAAGTTCTGTCAGAAGTCTTATTATATTCTCCCGAATCACCTTTTTGACATCTTTTCTGTAAGACCTGATAAAAGGGATCTTCCTCTGGAGTCTTACTGTCCAGTTATATTTGCGAAGCTTGTCTCTTCTGGAATTAAGCGCACTCCTTTCCAGCCTGGAAAATCTGTCGGTTTTTGTATCAAGCATCCAGCTTTTTCTGTCTATCTCGGCAACTCTGACGTCATATCTTTCAAGACTGGCAAGTTCTTTCTGAAGCAGATTCAGTTTTCTTTTAATGGTCAGCCGTTTCAGTCCGCCTGAAACTGCAATCAGTCCGGACAGTCTTTTTTTTGTTTCTTCAACCATCTCGGCATGCCGGTGGAAATAGAAACTTTCTGCTATCTGTTCCTCTATGGATAATACGGGATTCAGCGAAGTGCCTGCCTCCTGAAAAATCATGGACATATCATTCCAGCGGATCGACTCCATATAGGCTTCCGATCTGGTAACTATATCGATGCCTTTGCTCCGGTCTTTCTGGTCCATGAATAAAAATATGTTTCCGCTTTCTATTCTCCCCGGCGCCTGAACAATTCTCATCAGTGAACGGACAGAGACACTCTTGCCGCAGCCCGACTCTCCGACAAGGCCGTAGGTCTCCCCCTGATTCATGGATATGCTTATCCCGTTAAGGGCCTTGACTGCACCTTCGTATGTATAGAAATTGGTATATAAATCTCTGGTTCCGATAATTTTTTCCACTATTTTCTCCGCATTTTTGGATCAAAAACGTCCCGTATTCCGTCGCCAAGCAAATTCCATCCAAGAACAAACAGGGTTATAACGAATCCGGGAATAAATACAAGGTACCAGTAAGCCAGCCTGGCTCCGGTCGGGCCTACAATGAAGTTCCTGCAGGTGGAAACCATGGACCCCCAGTCCGCATATCCGATTTCGGCGCCGAGACCCAGAAAAGAGAGTGCGGCAGCCCCCAGTATTGTTGTTCCGATACTCATCGAAGCAACAATAATCACGGAATATATACTGTTTGAAAGAATATGCGTAAAAATAATTCTCAGGTGTGAAGCGCCGGATATCCTGGCTGCCTGGATAAACTCTTTCTCACGGATTATAAGAATTTCACCTCTGAGGATACGTGCATACTGCGGCCAGCCCAGAATAATAAACACAATAATAATCGACTTAAGTCCCCGTCCCATTACCACAACAAGGGCCATCGCGATAACAAGAAACGGCAGGGCATAAAAAACATCGACTATTCTCATTATTACTTCATCGACCCAGCCGCCGAAATATCCGGCTATCGCCCCAACTATTACCCCGATAACAAGAGTTATGGATACAATCATAAAACCGATCTGGAATGCGGTCCTTGTTCCCCAGATAATGCCGTAGTAGATATCATACTGCTCGGGCATTGTCCCGAGAGGATGCTCGGCAGAAGGGGGTGAAGGTTCCACCTGCCAGCCTGTATGAGGTATCATATAGGGATTGTCCTCTTTCCAGGGAGGTGCAAGTACAGGAGCGAAAATAGCTACAAAAGCGAAACCCAGGATAATCGTCAGGCCTATTACCGTTAAGGGATTTTTAAATATTCGCTTTAGGGAAAATATTATTTCCGCAATAAACGGGTGTTTTTCATGTGCTTTCTTTTTATTTCCAGGAACTGCTGATGCTTCCGTCTTTGTGGACATCTCAAAATCTCCTATTGATCATGATAAGCGGATACGCGGATCAATATATGCATAGACAATATCAACAAGAAGATTGAAAATAACATATATTGTGGCCAGAAAAAGAACATTGAACATGACAGCAGGAACATCAAGCCTTGTAGCTGCTTCTGCCATCCACTTGCCTATTCCGGGCCTTGAGAAAATTGTCTCTGTTATTACCATTCCCGCCATAAGCGAGGCCATCAGCAGACCGGAAACCGTTACTACAGGTATAAGGGCGTTCCTGCGTGCATGTTTCCTGATTATTGTTTTTTTATCCGCACCCTTTGCCAGTGCCGTCCTGATATAATCCTGCCCAAGAGATTCAAGCATGCTTGAGCGCATCAACCTCATAATGAGGGCACTGTTTAATAGCACGAGATTGATAGTGGGCAGAATAAGATGCCAGAACGCATTTAGAGCAATATCAAGCCTTCCGTTCAGTATTCCGTCAAGAATCAGCATACCCGTATACTGATGATACTGGTCGCTGTATAAAATATTACGGAATTTATATGAAAGCACCCCGGGCTCGAACAGTCCGAAATATCCATACAGAAGCATTAATAGTATCAGACCGAGCCAGAAAGTCGGGAACGAATAACCAACGATGGCAAAAATACGGGTCCCGTGGTCGAGAGGTTTGTCCTTGTTTACGGCTGCGGCGGAACCCAGAATTATTCCCACAAGAATAATCAGGGGCCCCGACAGGAGCACCAGCTCAAGCGTAATTGGAAAATACTGCTTGAATCCATTGGCAACAGATGACTGCGCTGTTACGGAAAAACCAAAATCTCCCCTGAAAATTTTTCCCATCCAGCGGAAGTATTGTTCAATTACCGGATCATTCAGGCCGTATTTTTCAATCAGCTCTTTCATCATATCTGAACTTATTCTTTCGTTGCTTACATATATTGACACCCTTTGCCCCGGAGGCAGCTGCATCATCAGTCCAAACACGATAACAGAAACAAGGAACAGGATCAGTATCATTATTAAAAGCCGTCTGATTATAAAATTAAAAAGTCCCAACTTGTATTTCTCCTTCCTATTACCGGGGAGACAGATCAGGCAGCCTGACTGCAATATCCCTG
Source organism: uncultured Spirochaetia bacterium (assembly GCA_964554355.1). Lineage (GTDB taxonomy): Bacteria > Spirochaetota > Spirochaetia > CAZKOK01 > CAZKOK01 > CAZKOK01. The sequence goes on from CAZKOK010000006.1 coordinate 15,309, forward strand.
ATAATACAAAAATGCAAACCTGCAGTGCAGGCTTTAAAGCAGGAAAAAAGGACCGCCAAGAGATGACGGCCCTTTGTATGATTTAATTAGTTACTTCTTTTCGATGTATCTGAGCAGGTTATAGAAATCTGCGTTTACCGGCTGATAATAGATACCGCCTCTGAACGAAAGCCAGTCGCGATAGTATCTTGTGCCTGTAGCCTGATGTGTAGCAATACCCACTGCATCATCTACCCAGAGTTCCTGGAGCCGGTAATAATCCTTTTCCCTTACCTTGGGGTCAGTTGCATATTTGGCTTCCAGAATGAGAGCGTCAACTTCATCATTTTTATAATGTCCGGTTGACGGGAAATAGCCATTTGAATACATGAAAGGATCTGCATAATTGTCAGGATCCGGATAGTCGGGAGCCCAGCCGATAAAGAAAATCGGCATCTGTCCGTTCTTGTTTAGATCAAGATATTCGGCCCACTGCGAGCTTCTTACAGAAATCTTGAATTTCGGATTTATGGAGCTGATATTCTCGGCAAGAATTCTTAATCCGCCGCCGCGGACTTCGTTTCCTGAGTTATATGCCATTTCAAGAGTGAAGCCCTTTTCCCATAACTGTCCATTATAAGCTTTCTTGAAATATTCTGCTGATTTCTCAAGATCGAAAGGCAGTCTTTCCTGCTTTTCGTTCTTGTAAGCCAGTCCGTACGGGAACGGGGTAACAGGGTCTATTGCAGTATTGGATAATACTTCTGTGATAAATGTATCGGAATCCCATGCGCAGCAGAAGGCAAGCCTTACATTCTTGTCTGCAAAGAAATCTTTCGGTACGCCTTTGCCGTCAAGTTTTGCTGAACCAAGAAGCGGATTATCTACATCGGATACCTGCTGATTAAAGAAAATACCTGTTATGCCGAGGGAAGGAAGATCCTTCTGGGAAAGAATTCCGGGTTCCTTGTCCATGTCGTCGTAATAAACCGGTTCTACATATGCATAGTCGAGGTCGCCCTGCAGGAACATAAGTTTTCTGGTTGACCATTCATCAACGATTTTGTAGATACCCTGGGCCATTGCCGGTTTTTCTCCCCAGTAACCGTCAAAACGGTCAACAACTATTTCATCATTTTTAACCCAGCGGTTAAGTTTGAAGGGTCCGGTTCCGTTGGCGATTTCATAAAGGGTTTCTTCGCCTGTAGGCGGATTATTGACGCGTTTCATGTCTGCACCGGTTCCGTCCCAGCCGCCCTTTGAAGCGACCCATTCCTTGCTTACTATTGAACCCCAGTATCCTGCAAGGATTCCAAGGAAAGGTTCAAAAGGCTGGGCAAGCTTGAAGACAACGTAATCGCCGTCCACTTCTATGCAGGGATCAATGTCTGCATATGTATACTTGAGATTTCCGTCTCCGTCTCTTGAACCGAAATCATTAAGAAATACCATGTAGTACATCCATGCAGGACCATTGTCAGGATCGACAACCATTACACGTTCAATTGAATATTCAACATCTTCGGGTGTCAATGTCTGTCCTTCCTGGAATTTTATTCCTTTTTTGATTTTAAACCGGTAGGTAAGACCATCTGCACTGATCCCTCCGTTTTTCTTTGTGGGAACGTCTTCTGCAAGAACACCGATATAACTAAGCTCGCCTCTGTCATAATCGATAAGCTTGTCATAAATCTGGTTCATGTTTGCTCCGGAAGCATTGTCATAAGCAACTGCCGGATCCAGAGTTGCCGCATCGCCGATTATTCCGTATATGAAAGTATCCGGATTCTCGATATCGGTTCTGCCTTGCGGGACTGAGCCTGTGTCTGTGCTTGTGTTTCCGCTGCTTTTTTCTTTCGAACCGGTTGCAAAAACACATAAAGCAAGTGATACAAGCAGCACTGTTAAGATAACCAATTTTTTCATAATCCTCTCCTCAAAGAATTAAATTTTATGTTAACATATACCGTAAACCATAAAATATAATCTGACAAGCAAGAATTGTTATTTTGGACGCAATAAATTTTTAAAATATCCTGCAAAGGCATTATTAATGCAGTTTTCCCGTGTTTTTTTCACACAATGCCGGCAATTAATAAAAAAACCCGGATATACCCTATTTCCGGGCTTCGCCCCAGTTTCTGATATCAAGCTGGTATATGAAACCTTTTTCGGAAAATCCCCTTACCGCAAGACTACCGGCAAATCCGGTGCCTGAGCCGTAGAGACTCGCAAACAGCCAGTCAGCCTCCTGCTTAAAGGCGTATTCGGCTGCCTTTTCAAGGAGCAGTGAGGCTATTCCCAGCCCCCTGTATTCGGGCAGCACAAAAAGCTGCATTATGTCGAACGCGGTGGAAGGCCTTTTCAGTTTGTCTTCAGGTTCCGGATCAATGTCGAGTTGACGGCACCAGATAAACGCTGCAAGTTCTCCGGAAGGAGATTCTGCAGTGAACAGGATGTGCGGGACCGGGACATCAAGATCTTCCGCTTTTCTGCGCAGGCTGTAGAAATAATCAGCAAGTTTCCGGGGATATTCATTGAAAATTTCATAAAACGCGGATTTGTCCAGTTCAAGAATCTGCCGGTCATAACCGCCGGCACCGAAAATTATATTAAAGTCCGAAAGGATGAGTTCTTCTGTTTCATCAAACTCAATCCGGATTTTTTCCAGCCCCTGCATCTCCCTCCAGTCATTATACCAGTCGGCAACACGCTGTTTCATTTCCTTTTCCTTGAAAACAAACCACATACGCTCAAGCTCGCTGTGTTTTTTAACAGCAAGTTTGAAATTACGGAAAACGCCTTTCCCCCCGGCAAGCGTCTGACGGAGTTCTTCGCGGTAGATAGGATTATGAAGCGTTCCGGTAAATTTTTCCATCAGCAGGAAGCCATCCGAAGAATTCCAGGTCGGGAGTGTAATGATATCAGGATTATTTTCCTCTGAATTATCAGGTAAAATATCCAGAGATTTTGTATTCAGAAAGAAGTTGTCTTTCTGGTTTTCCATTGCATAAACAATCTGATCGATAAGCTCATGGGATAATTCAAACTCAGCCATCATGTTCCCTCTTAAGTTTAATCCAGGGCAGCCCGGAAGAACCATTTATTATATCTTCCAATGGAATCTGATAAACATTGCCTGTCCGTCGCTCATAAATTTCCACCCGGTCCTGCTCAAGCCAGCGCATTGACACAACAATCCGGTATGGAATGCCCAGAAGATCTGCGTCCTTGAATTTTACACCGGGAGACTCAAGTCTGTCATCCATTAATACTTCTGTATCTAATGCATCATAAATCATATTTACAACATGCCGTACAGTGTTGGATTTGCCGATACCCATCAGAAATACTGAAAACGGAGCTATATCCGGCGGCCAGCACAGACCTTTGTCATCACAGTTTTTTTCAGCCACAGCACTTAACAGTCTTCCTATGCCGATGCCGTAGGAACCCATTTCGGGAAAGATCCGGGCGCCGTTTTCGGTTTTGAAGGAAAGCCCCAGCGATCTGGAATAAAAATTTCCAAGCTTAAAAATATTGCCGAGTTCCATCGCTCTTGATTCTTCCAGATTACCTCCGCAAAGCAGGCAGGTATTATTCTGTTTTATCTGAACAATATCAGCCGTGAAAGCCGTTTCATAATCCCTTCCGAAATTTGTATTAAGCAGATGATAATCCATTTTATTGGCCCCGGCAGTCAGATTGCTGGAATTGGCGACAGTATCATCAACTACAATCTGCATACTGTTTTCAAGTCCTACCGGAGACAGATACCCGGGAACAAGCCCCATCAGCTCAAGCTCAGCCGCGCTGGCCAGCCTGACCACCGGACTTTTTGTAATATGCGACAGTTTTTCAACACTGATTTCATAATCACCCCTGACAACAGCCATTACATATCCGTCAAGCGTCTTGTATATCATGGATTTCGCCAGATGTTCCTTTGAAACATCAAGAAAAACAGCCAGGTCCTCCATCGTTGTGCATTCGGGAGTGTGAACCTCCCCAAGAGAAGCCGGATTTGAAAGAGAATAAGTTTTTGCCCCCCTGGCTATCTCCCGGTTTGCCGTATAACCGCAGCCCGGACAGCTGATAACAACATCATCACCGAATTCCGAACGGATAAAAAATTCATAAGCCTTTTCACCGCCCATATATCCGGTCCCGGCTTCGGCAGGGATAACGTCAAGCCCGCAGAGCCGGAAAATCTTCTGATAAGCGGAAAAAACCCTGGGGAAGAAATTGTTCAGATCGGTGTGGCTCCGGTGAAAAGAATATGCATCTTTCATCACAAATTCCTTGGTTCTTACCAGACCGCAGCGGACCTTGTCCTCGTCCCTGAATTTTGTCTGAAACTGAAAAAGGAAAACCGGAAAATCCCTGTAGGAGTTTGTAACTTCACGCACAAGTTCCACTACAGCCTCTTCGTGGCTGGGAGAAAGAACCATATCCTTCCCGTGCCTGTCACGAAAGCGGACCATATCCCGGTCAACCAGCATTGCCCTGCCGGTGTTCTTCCAGATTTCAAGCGGATTGACAAGAGGAACAAGTATCTCCTGCCCGCCCAGCGCTTCCATTTCCTTTCTTATAATTTTTTCCAGCTTTTTAACAACCCGGAATCCAAG
>CAZKOK010000007.1:0-19791 GCA_964554355.1 uncultured Spirochaetia bacterium
TTTTATAATTTTTACTGTTTTTTCCATCTGCATGACAGACCGGCTGAACAGTGTTCTTCCCGTCATCAGCTCCCTGATGATACCAGAGGGCAGAAGCAATTATCACTCGCTTGACTGGTAAAAAACTATTGCAGAATCTTATACCAGATATCGGTAAATAATTTTCCCGATTCAGCAGAAAATCCGACTATATTCCAGCGGACCAGATAATAGATAGTTGTCATAAATAATGCGACAAGAATTGCATAAAACGTTTTTATCAGCCAATACTGAACATAACGCAGCGAAAGCCGATAGCGCCGTTTATCATCTTCCCCGCGGAACCAGATCAGCCACCGCAGCGCCCATTTCCGGTGGCTGCTTTCTTCAGGCATAATTTCTTCAGTTATGGTATCCACCGTAAGTGATTTGTCATTTATTTTCTTTAACAGCGATAAGCGGGGAAATTTTGAAAACATTACAGGTGTCCAGAGACAGGTCGAGAGGGTCTGGCTGAGTACCGGCCAGATAACGGCAAAAGTAATCAGCCCGCAGGCAAAGGCAAGTTCAGAACGGGTATCAGCAAAGGCAAGTCTGTCACCTGCAGTAAAAAAAATATAGGTGATAACGGAATAAAACCAGTTGAGTAATATTTTCCGGCTTTTGCTTAATCCGTCATTTATATTTACGCCGTTCCGGATAATATTTGCAATCTGGTACGAAAAATATATCTCACCAAAATTACGTAAAAAAACTATATCAAATTTAAAAACAATTCCGGAAACGTACTGGGCAATTAATAATGAAGTAAAAGTGGTAAATATTCCAAGGGCAGGCTGTTCAATAAACAGGAAAAACCCCTTATTTTTATTCTTTACGGCATCATTTATCGGGATTACCGGAAAGAGGTAACCCAGGAAGGTAAGTATTTTTTTATTTACAGGTTTTTTCATATTCAGCCGGTCTGCTCCTGAAATAATATGGTTGCTAAAAAAAATTACTCTGTTAATCCTTGCAGAAATAAATGAGATTATTACTTAGCTGTATTTCGTATTTTCCATCACTTCGTTTATATCTATGAAACAATGCTGCAATTTGCTTATTCCCGGCAAACAATGCAGATGAATTTAAAAACTTTCTGCCCAGGAGAAAAGCAGTAATTTCCGGAATTTCATTTTCAGTAATTACAAATAAGTGCTCTTTGGAAATTACTTTATAAAAAACATCAGCAGGCAGTAAATCTGTCTGGAAATATGAGGTCTCGTACTCTTCGTTCAGAATTAACTTACGCAGCTTTTTTTTTACCAGTGTTAATTCATTATGTTCGGCAGGCTGAACCAGTAAAAAACGACCGGCTTTCCCGAGTTTTGGCAATGCAGAAGAAATAACCCGCTTTTTTTGATTTAAAGACAGAATCGGAAAAAAATGAATAGCTGTAATAAGGTCATAATTATCTTCACTGTTTTCAATAAAAGAAACAGCATCTTCCAGATATAAAGATATCCAGTCCAGATTATTCAGTCTTTTTCCGGCTTCAAGGAGTAACAATTCCGAATTCTCAACAAGATCAAGATGCAGGTTTTTTTTACGAAGAACCGATTTTCCGGTACTGCTTTTGCAAAATAAATCCCAGACAAGTCCTGAACCGGCAGCAAGATCGAGAACTTTGAGGTTTTTATTCTTTTTGAATTCTGAAAGAATAAATCCGGAAAGATATTCAGCAATATGTTCCTTTTCATTGCTGTACTCTTCTATTAATGAATAACGTTTTCTGATTTCAGGAAAATCATAAAGAGAATTGATATATATACTTTCCGCCTGCGTTATTTTCAGATTATAACTCCGGAAGAAACAATACTCGCTTTATTCATCTTTTGTTTATTATTGCCCGATTCTGTTAAAATATATAGTTTTTTTATAAAATATAATATCGGCTTATCTGATGAGTTTGGTATTTTATACATAATTCGGTTATTATTTGTTTTTCCTGTGATATAATAATTGTTATCAGAATGAAAATTATATTTGTTATATTCGGTTTTCTTTACCGGGAATGTTTATGGAAGAATTGAATAAAAAAAGGCAGAAAGGTGTTGTTTTTATTACTTGTTTTTATCAATGTGTTATCTTTTTTTATATTCACGCTAAGTAATCTTAATTCAGGTGAAAACGATGGGCCATTGTCTGATCACAGTATAAAGACAGATCAGTTTGGTTATAAGCCTGATTCTGTTAAAATTGCTGTAATCAGCGCTCCAAAAACCGGGGTTTTTTCACCAGATGACTATGTTCTTTCAGCAGAGCTTCAGGTTATTAACGAAAATACAGGCACAGCAGTATTTACAGGTAATATTGAGCAATGGCAAAATGGTGCAACTGATGGTCAGTCAGGTGATGCATTCTGGCATTTTGATTTTTCCTCTGTCAATAGTTTCTTTGAAGTCAGGTAAATTTACCGGTTTTTATTTATTTTCTGAACAGCAATACGGTCAGGCTGTTTTTCTTATATTATTATGCGGTTATAAAACTCCCGAGAGATTGATTCATGAGCATGATGAATCCTGATTGTGTATCCGGATTAAAAATACCGGCTGTTCTGGCCCCGGGGTTCTCTCCACCCATTGCAGGAAAATACTTCCTTTATATAGGATCATATAGCTTTTCATTATCGATGATTGCTGTCAGAGTTCGTCAGTCGTTCCAGTCATATCTTTTACCGAGAATACTGAACAGCTTTTCATTATACGGATAAAAGAATTCCTTCAGTTTGCTAATAGTATTTTCGGTTTCAGCTGTTAATGGGAAATAAGGTCCCTTGTTCATGGCCTTGTTTTTCAATTGTTCAGGGACAGGGGAACGATGTATGTTCATAAAACTTCCTATCTGCCCGCAGACATTGTCCATGTCGGCCAGGTCCCGTATTTCGAAAAACAGAAATTGTTCCCTGTCAAACCATTTCAGCCAGCGGGTTATCTGCTCGCAGTAAAGTCCTTTACGCACGTATGATGGTTCCAGCAGCTTTGAGCCGCATTTCCACCTTTCTATATCTTCTTTAACTGACTGCTGAAATGACGGGAACTCCTTTGCTGTTAATAACTGCGATAATGATTTTCGTATATCACGATTATAATATCTGTAATGATTAGTGATAATATCCATCGGATCTTTTTCATAAAACGATCTGTGCATGTTCCAGGCTGAATAACTGCGTTCTGCCGGATTTCTGAGCAGTACAATAAACTTCAGGTCTGTTTTCATTTTCTGCTGGTATGCATATACTCTTTTGGGAACAGCAGGGAAGTAGAGATAATGGGGTGTTGCCTCGAATTTTATGCCCGGATCAGTTTGACTGAACCGGGAGTGATACCAGCCCGGACCTTTCCTGTGGAAACAGGTCATGGAAAAAAACCGCAGTTCTTTTTTCTCCGAACCATTGAATTCCGGTAAAGAATTGAGTACCCGGAAAAGGGTTGATGTGCCGGCTTTTGCTGTTCCCAGAATAAGCAGGCGGGGGCCTTGTTCAATTTTATTCATTAAATTCCGATCTCTGGATATTATTTATTTACAGTGTATGCCCATATCTTCTTTGATTCAAGCCGAAAAATACATATTCCCCGGATACCGGAACCGCGAAACAAATTCCTTCCATGTTAATTTTATATGCTGTTCCTATTAATCCGGAGAATAAATTATTTCACTTATTAGTAATGTAGAATGGCCCATTGCCATGGTAGCTGAATCAAAACTTACGATGCCGGTTGATGGATCTATTGCCAGACTGGTCGGGTCCCGGTAGCCCCAGGCGGGATATGTATGCTGTAAAGGCAGCGATTTTTCCGGGTCTGGCTTCTTCAGGCAGCGTGAATATGTGGTCCTGGCTTGGAGGAAACATGTCAGAATAACAGGCAGCTCCGCGGAGATGTAATTACACGTGAATATCGGTAATGATATTCATAATATTGTGCAGCAGAAAAAGATGTAATTTCAATATGTAAGTTCTGTTGCGAATTTTTTCATTTCGTCAGAAAATTCATCCGGCAGAGTTTGTGCGGAGATTTTATCCGGGAGGACCTGCGTTTTGATGACATTCCCGTTTTTAAATCGAACAGCAGTGTAAATATACTTTTTCCCTTTTTCATTTTCCTGTGTTATATCTTCTTTTAAGAGATAAATTCCGTTCACCCCGTCGGCAAAGATGCGGCCGTTCTCCGGTTTACGGCCGAGAAGCGTTTCGGGGTCAAGTTTTTCCCGGTCTGCTCCGCTGAAACTTGTGCCGTAATACAGCCATAATTCTTCAAGATACAATTTCCCGCCTTCGATATTCCAGCTGCCGATCGGGACTCCGCACTTTTCTGTATTATTCCAGTTGAAAGGCCATTCATGATGATCATTATTGAAATATGCATAAAGCGGATTTAGCCTTCTCCAGCTTTTACTTAAAAGCAGTTCGCGGCCTTTAAAATTCACTTTTTCTTCACTGTTCAGCCGAAAATAATATTCCACATAATTATCATAATACTGTTCCGGTCTTTTCCCATCCTTCGGATAATCCGGAGGAAGGTATACCGCAACATCCATCTGTCCATTACCGCCAGGCATACTCTTTGCCATCTCCGGAGAGGAGATCCGGGATGTAACGGCGGAGCAGATGCCAATAAGAAGATTTCTGCCGATATAACAGTATTTTGATTAATTACCTTATGTATAAAAACCCAATTTCAATGTATAATCTGAAGGGCAATTAAAAAAAAGGCGGAAAAAATGAAAGGAAGTATATCTGTAAAATTATTTTCTTTTTTCTTTTGCATAATTTTATTATGCACATACAGTCAGAAAGAGGTTGTCCTGATAGCCGGCGGTTATATTACTGATGATAACCGGCACAATCCATGTTACTGGAAAGACGGTTCCATTGTCGAACTGCTTCCGGGATATGATTCATGGAATGGATATGCAGAAAACATCGCTTACTCCGGACAGGATATTTATGTCAGCGGTATGATAGAAAATGTCGGCCTTAATCCCCTGCATCCTGAAGATGAGACTAAAATTGCATGTTTCTGGAAGAATGATGGGGAATCCATACTCCTCACTGATATGGACACGATAGGTGTAAGTACGGCCGATGATATTATTGTGAATAATGGTGATATTAATATCGCCGGACTTTTTTCAGAAAAAGGCAGCTATATTGAAAAACCATGTTACTGGAAGAACAGTGAACGCTTCGATTTTTCGGTGGAAGAAGAATATCAGGATGCATATGTATATGCCCTTGCTTTTTCAGGAGACACAATGATAAGCGGCGGCTGTATTATTTCTGATTCATGGAGGGCTGTCCCATGCTACTGGAAAAATAATCAGCTTAATTATCTTCCACTGCCATCCGACAATACCGGCGGTTTGGTTACCGATATTTTTTTATATGATAATAATCTGTTTTTTTGCGGTGCATGGTCAGAACTTGGCAGTAATTCGCCCGCAGTTCCATGCTACTGGAAAAATGATGAACGAACAGATATCAAATCCAGAGGAGATGTGATCGCCGCTTACGCTACAGCAATTTCCATCAGGGAAGATAAGGTGTATATTTGCGGAATTGTTTCCGATTCGTCTAATAAAATACATCCCGTTTATTATTCCGACGGCGAATGGATTTATCTGGAATCCGGAAAAGACGATGTCAGGGCATATGCCGATACAATTATTGTTACTGAAAAGAATGTCCGGGTTTCAGGCTATTATCTGGATAAAAACAACATACAACATCCATGTTACTGGAAAGATGGAAAAAGATTCCGCCTTCCGGTTGCTGATGAAACACAGGGAGGATATGCTGCAGGAATGTATATTTACTAGACTGCTTTTCCTGCAATTCCTTGAATTGCATTATGAAGATCATCAGGAAAATCATAGAACTGTTGTGCTCTGGTGCATACCCTTATATCACATTATATAATCTATAACCAGAGTGATATGCGGATCATTCCTCAATGCTGTCACATCATCTGCCACAAGACTGTATTGAAGATGGTTCCTGACTAAAACGATCCGCAAATCCGATTCTTTGGCTGCATCATCGGCATTTTTATTTTCCAAAAGTGTAACCAGTGGCCTTATATAGTTGATATAATTATCAATGAGATTCAGATCTTTCAGATTTATCAAAGCAGATAAAGGTGAAATATCCGTTATGTAGTTTTTGGCAAGATTCAGTTCTTCAAGGTTTGTAAGATTTGATAATGGCTGCAGATTTACGCGGAAACCATTGTTCCTCAAATTAAGATGCTTCAGTGATGTTAAATTTGCCAGATTCACGAAAGACTCAATATTATTATAAGCAAGTTTAAGAGTTTCAAGTGTCAGCATGCCGGAAATATGTATCAGATCATTATGATCGATATCATTATCTCCAAGATCAAGATATTTTAAATTCACCAGCCTGGAAATCCCGCTTATTTCATCTATTTCATTATAAGGCAGACTTAATGATATCAGAGCTTCAAGATCACAAATTGTATTGATATCATTAATTAGTGAATCACCAATATCAAGATTTTTCAGGCTGATAATACCGGCAAGAAAATCCATACTGTCTGCATCGCTGAAATCTGCTTCATCTATATTCAGATTATCCAATACTGTCAGCTTTGTCAGAGGTGTAAAATCATCTATTTTTTTATTGCAGCGGATACTAAGTTTCGTCAGATTTTTTAATTTCTCTATCTCACTCAATGTTGTCAGGTTGCCGTATTGCAGGCTTAATTCGTTAATCTTTTCAATTTCACTTACATGTAAATATGAATATTCATAGAATTCATCATTTTGATATCTGATCTGTCCTTCCAGCTCTTCATTGGTAAATACTACAATGGGATCATCCGGAGGCACATCCACTGTTTCCAGTTCCAGGGTTTTTGTTGTGTTTTTATCAATCTTAATACGAATCGGCAACGGATTATCCACAGGTTCCAGTTTATCATCATATCTTCCAGGTGAGGCAGATACTGTATGCTCCTGTTCATCTATTACAACGAATTCATATACCCAATACGTACCCGGCAGCATTTCTATCTGCTTACTCCCGGTGGTCCCGTTTTCATTAATCAGGTTTATCCGCTTTTGCATTACATTTGCAGCCGTTGCTTCGTAACCCCATTCTCCTATGACAAATGTAATATAAGCTTCTTTATATTCGAGCTCATTATTCAAAGTGACAACCAGGTGCCCGGATTCTCCATCCACAGGAGATACCGGCGGCGCGACCGGATTAACATTACCTGGAATGTCACAGCCGGAAAAGATTGTTAACAAAAAAAATAAAGCGGTAAATAACACAGGTTTCATTCAACACATCTCCAGACAATATCCAGGCTGCACTGTAACTTCCCGGAATTCTATTCACTGGTAAAAGAACAGCCAAGCTCTGGCGAAATAAAGGTTATTGTATATACTTTTCCTCTTTCAAAATCGCATCTGTCCATTTCTGACATGGTAGCAACAGGATTTCTCCAGTCATCCGGAAAACCCTCTTCCTCGTATTGAATATACCAGTCTCTTGTTACGGCTGAATATTTCCCCGGGTCTATAATGTAATTTACTGTTTTTCCGCTTTCTATTTGAAAAATTTTTACTGCCCAGTTTCCCGCATCTATCATGCAATAATAAAAATCAAATAATTCGGAATAATTGACAAATTCATCATTTGCAGATGACATGAATCTGATCAATTTTCCGGAATCATTAACAATATTTATCACGATTGGATCGCCTGGATAGCCGCAGCCTGTGGATACTATTATTACAGTTATTACTAATAGTCCGCATATAAAGAACCGGTTCTTCATTCTTTTACTCCCATCTGATAATCATGGTTTTCATGATTTGATAATTTCAGATCATAGTAAATATATATCCCTGTCTGCCTGCTTCAAAACTCTCTGAAAGTACAGTTTTACCCATCCTTTTGGGTAGTTCATCAGGAAATCCAGAAACAGTACACTGACAATCCGGATTCAGAACCGGGAATGTTATATGACCAACCGGTATCGGAAGACGGATATCATAAATGTTTTGAAAACCATTATTAAATGTTATACTGTTTCTATTAAATATTATGAGTAAAGCGTATTTGCCGGTAATTTTATTTTCCATGCTTTTCGTAAGCTGTAATTCTCAAAACAGGCAGCAGGATTATCCTGCAGCGGTAAACGGGTACCTTGATCTGAGCACCTGGGACTTTGCAAATAACGGTGCTGTTGACCTCCGCGGAGAATGGAAGTTTAAATGGATGAAGGACAGTGAAGAATTTGGTAAAGCAGAATATAATGACACGGACTGGGACATATTTCCCGTTCCTCACAGATGGTCCCGGCAATTGGATGACAACAATGGATTTTGCTGGCTGCGGCTAACCGTTAAAATTGACACGAAAGAAAAACTGGGCCTGTACCTCTGGGGGGCCGAAACCGCATACAGCCTCTTGATTAATGGAACAGAAATACTGAAGAACGGCAGTCCGGGCAATAATCCGGAGACTATCATACCCGACCATATTCCTTTGTACGGTATTTTACCGGAATCAGATAAAATAACCATTGCCTGGAAAATAGCCAATTTCAATGAAACAGATCGCGGAGGGCCAACCCATGCGCCCAGGATAGGAATAAATGAAGAAATAAAAAAGGATATTAGCAGGTATACTTTTTATAATTCACTTGTTTTGGGCATAATCCTGATGATGGGGATTTATCATGTGCTGCTCTGGTTCGGCAGAAGGAAAGATTCCAGCAGTATCCTGTTTGCGCTGTTCTGTTTCCTCATTTTTATCAGAGCATTATGTACAAGCGCCCTGATGTCGATGCTTTTACCGGAGTTTAATGTTTATCTTCTAAAAATGAAACTTGAATTCTTAAGTATTTCAATCGGTTCTGTAGTATTTATCACTTTCCTTTCCAGGTTATACCCGATTAAATTCAATTCACTGCTTCTGCGAATATTACAGGCAGCAGGCCTGGTATTGTCACTTTTCATACTTGTTTTTCCCATACATGTTTATCTGTACAGTTTGTCAGTGTTACAGATTCTGATAATCATTATCGGTCTTTTTTCCATTTATTTAGTAATCCTGGCAGTAATTCGAAAAGAAAAGGAATCAGGAATAGTAATGGCCGGATTACTTCTGCTTTTGCTTGCTGCCGCAAACGACTTGCTCTATGTGCAGCAGATAACTGATACTGCCTTTATTACTCAGGCAGGTCTCGTAATGTTCATAATCAGCCTTTCTGTAGTACTTTCCATACGTTCAGCCAGAGCTTACAGAACTGCCGAACACCTGTCATTTAACCTCAGAAAGGAAGTAGACGAACAGACGAAAATAATAAAGAAGCAGAATGAAGAAAAAACCAGCTACTTCATTAACCTTGCCCATGAAACAAAGACCCCTCTGACCTTGATACTGAATTATCTCGATAAATACATAACGAAAGCAGGTATGGATAAGGAGCTGTCAGTAATTAAGGAAAACCTCGGCAAGCTGAAGAATAACATGGCAAATTTCCTGGACTATGAGAAACTTGAAAGAGGTCAGGACTTCTACGATCATAGCCAGATTACAAATATCTCCGGTGCGCTCACGAATTCACTTAAACTTTTCAGGGAAACTGCAGAAAAAAGCGGGATAAAACTTGTTGAAAAAACCATAGTAAAAGATGCAGTTATAAAGGCTGATCCTTATGCTGTAGGCAGAATAATCAACAACCTGCTGGGAAATGCAATAAAGTACACCGATGCAGATGGCACGGTAACAGTTAACCTGAAAAGAAGCAGCGAACATATAATCCTTTCCATAAAAGACAACGGGATCGGCATTCCTGAAGATCAGCTTGTAAATATATTCGAATCCTATTACCAGGTATCCAGGAAAAAGCGGAATATACAGGGAATAGGTATGGGTCTTAATATAGTTAAAAAGATTATGGATGATCTGAATGGAACAATAGATGTGAAAAGCATAGTTGATCAGGGTTCTGAGTTTATTCTGTTCTTCAGGAAGTATAAAGGTAAATACACGGAAACGAAGGAAATCCTGCCGGAAGATTCATATTATCCTGTTAAGCTTATAAATAAAAATATAACAGAAGATGATAAGGAAGAACCTGAAAAATATACAATACTTGTTGTGGAAGATAATCCGGATATGCTCTTTTACCTGAAAGAAGAATTAGGCGGATTTTACAATGTATTTACTGCCGGGAATGGCCGCAAGGCACTGGAAAAAACGGGCATCATGAAGAATATTAATCTGGTTATCTCGGATGTAATGATGGATGAAATGGACGGCTTTGATTTTTATAAGGAGTTTAAAAAAAATGAATTGTTCAAAGCCATACCGTTTATTTTTCTCACTGCAAAGAACACACGGCACGATAAGCTGAAGGCTCTTGCAGGGGGAGCTGTAGACTATATAAACAAACCTTTTGATATTGAAGAATTAAGGGCGAAAATATATTCAATTATCAGGCTGGGCGAATTTCAGTTTGAACAGAGCAAAGCCCAGCTTGTTAAGAATCTGATAACAGTGAATTATCGCGACAGTATTAATGAAGATAGTTTTTCTCTTATTTTTGAAAAGAAATGTTTCAAGTTTTGCATGTCCTCCCGGGAAAAAGAGGTCATACTTCTTCTTTTAGAGGGAAAAACGAACAGGGAAATAGCTGAAAAGCTGTTTATTGCAGAAAGCACGGTAAAATACCATATAAAGAATATTTACAGTAAATGCAATGTTAACAGGAAAGTTGAATTGATTAATGTTTTCCGAATTTAATTTTTGATGGGTGATTCAGTTTTTTCTCCATTGCAGAAATATGTCCTGTTTTTTTTCTAAAAAAATTGACAAATCAAATGGAATGGTCTATATTGTTATGTATCAACCAAACGGTTGGTTGGGGGTGGTGGTTGGATACATTTGAAACGACAAAAGATAAAATCCTGGCAATATCAGAACTTTTATTCAGTAATAAAGGTTTCGATGGAACAAGTATGGGTCTGATTGCCGGTCAGGTGGGTATAAACAAAGCAACAATATACCATCATTTTAAAAGCAAACAGGAAATCCTGGATACGCTTGTTAAAAGGCTGATAGATGAAACTGTAAATTTCAGGAATAAGGCTATTGAAAAACTTATAAAATCAGGCAATGACCCGAAAATGATGAAAGCGGCCTGGAAGGATCGGTTCTGGTTTGTGGAAGAGCATGACAAAATTTTCCATATAATACTGATTGAGATTCTGAAAAAGGACAGTAAGGAAACCTATCTTTTTGATTACATTGATGCTGTCGAAAAAAATGATACCTATATTAAAAAACAGGAAAATCTCAGGAAAAAACTCGGACTTTCTGAAAACCGGGAAGATTACTCTCCCGACCTGAAAACATTCCTGAACAGCATTTTCCTGACAGTCATGCCGGTGCTTTACTTTCAGCTGCTGAAGGATAAATTCAGCAGTCATTACCATTTACCGGTCGGAGTAATGGAAGAAAACTTTATTCAGACAATAGAGAGGTTATCGACTGTTATATAAGGGCTTGTAATTTTTTTATATATACTACCAACCAAACGGTTGGTTGAATTCAGGAGAAATTTTGAAATTTTGTAAAATACAAGGACGAATAAAGCAACAGACCAGGGCATTTTATGCAATACTTATATTAAGTTTCATATCATGTGCTTCTGCAGGACAGTCGATTGTCCGGGATAATCCCGGGGAGGAAAATATGCAGGAAATTATCAGAATAGATTTCGGCGGGGTCAATGCTTATTTAATAAAAAACAAAAAAGGCTTTTATCTTATTGATGCCGGTTTCGCCGGAAAAGAAAAAAAGATTGAGAAAGTCCTTGAAGAAAACGGATGCGGAATCGGAGATCTGAAACTGATCATCGCTACACATGGTGATGCTGATCATGTCGGCTCCTGTGTTTATCTGCATGAAAAATACAATGCGCCTGTACTGCTGCACCGAAATGATCTGGGCATGGTTGAGCATGATGATATGATGTGGAACAGAAAGGAAAAACCTGATATCTATGCCGGAATGTTCCGGCTTATGTCTGTGCTGACTGTATTTGTAAAAGTTGAAAAATTAAAAACCTTTACTCCGGATATTATTATTGATGATGAATGCGATCTGAATAAATACGGCCTTGATGCAAGAATTCTGTGGACACCGGGACATTCGAAAGGATCAATAAGTGTCCTGACAGCAGGCAATAATCTTTTCTGCGGAGATCTTATTTATAATTTTTTCGGAACACCCCGGTTATATGCCATAGACAACCGTGAAGATTTTGAAAAAAGCTTTGAATTGCTGAAAACCCTGGACATTAAGACAGTATTTCCGGGACATGGAAAATCCTTCGCTTTTGATAAATTTGTTTATAACCAATAATAATTATGCTGTCTGAGTAAACCGGAAATCCGCCTGGTCTGCAGTAAAAAACACAAATCCTTTTGGCAAAGTATCTGACTGAAAAAAATCCGGGTCTGCATATACTGGTAAACCCGGAATAGGCTGGTTAATAATTATGAATAAAAAGCGTTAATGATTACCATTGCCGTTCATAAGCCGGGAGAAAAACGGCATAAGATCTTCGGATGCAACTGTTTTGGATACTTTTCCCTGCTGAATGTTTTTCACATGGTTCATTACCAGGTGTGTCCACACGGCGCCCGGCCTTGGATAGGCGGCTACAATATAATGCGGTCCGGCTTTGGTTTCGCCGGCTTCGAGTTCCAGTTCAGCCCTGAGATTATCGGGAGTGATCATGGTGTTTGCGTAATCGAAAACGACCCGGTCCATATGTTTGTATACTTCCTTGCTTTCCTCTGTCATGCCGTAATAATCAAGCAGCTGGGCAAACACATAATTGGATGTCGTATAAACGTCTTTTCCCTGGTCGGATTCAACGGGTTCACCGTCTTCCGTCTTACACATGGCCCATCCCATAAAAGACTGGTTGTTTTTGTAGATCGTCCTGAGGATCTTTTTTGCACGATCTTCCGGAATAAGCGGTTCTTCTCCGATTGAGAGAAGGTACCACATGGCATCAAGCTGGTTGGTCCAGACATCGGTATTGGTATCTCCGGTTTCAGGGTCGAAGCAGGTAACATAATAGCTTAAGTCCTGGCCTTTGCTGTTTTTTCCTTCCCGCCACAGTTTCTCCAGACTGGCCCATCCCTTGTCGAACGCTGCCTGAATATGGGCTTCGCCTTCCTTGTCATCAAGCATTTGGGCCATTCTGATCATGGCCTGGCAGCCGCCCAGAAACTGGGTGGCGTCATATGCGTCCGCACCGAAAAGGACCAGGTTATCGAAGGTGTTTTTAACATCTTCCGGATAACCTTCCGGGATGCCGTCATTATCAAAATCAAGCCTGAGCAGGGCATCAAGACCGTATTTGAGTGTTTTCCAGTTCTTTTTCAGAAATTCTATATCTCCGGTAAATTTCACATTACGCAGAACGCGCATCATTAGCTTGGGGAAAAGGTCGACCCAGTAATTATTGTTATACCAGGCATAATCGCTTACGTTACGCAGCGGGTGTCCTTTGGGCATTGCGCCCACGTCATGGGCCACGCTTCCCTTGGTCTTGAATGCATCCCGGATCTGCGTCATGGACACATCTTCATATTCTTCGGGATTTTCCTCGTAATGTCTCCTGGCATCGACGAATGAAGCGTGATAATGGTAAAAACGCGGGGTCGGATCTTCAGCCAGAATTGAATCGACAAAGGCCTGGCACAGATCTTTTTCCACACGCGGGAAAAGCATTAAAAGGACCATTGAGTACCAGTCCACATCCGAAGGATCAATATAGGAATAATCGAAGCACTCCAGAAACCGGGCACGTTCATTTCCGTTTTC
This sequence comes from uncultured Spirochaetia bacterium, assembly GCA_964554355.1. Taxonomy (GTDB): domain Bacteria; phylum Spirochaetota; class Spirochaetia; order CAZKOK01; family CAZKOK01; genus CAZKOK01. The sequence continues at coordinate 13,904 of CAZKOK010000007.1, forward strand.
ATCATCAATCCAGACAATGGCATTTGAAAGCGGAAAATGAAGTTCATTCAGAATCAGCCGGGTCAGACGGTACGCTCCTTCCATGTCATCTTTATAGGAAGGACTTGAATGAATAGAATCAAAAATTCTTTTCTGAATCGCCAGAGTGCGGTCATTCCACTTCGGATAGTTATTCAATGCCAGCCTGATCATATCAACTGTGCGTGTTCCGGCATCTGAAAAGGTTTTCAGGTATTTGCGGTCGAAGGTTGTGCCGTCAATGAATTCCTGTTCGGGAAAATCCAGAACTATTGCTACCGGAATCGTAACCGAACTTTTCGGTTCCAGCGTAAAAGTAAGGCTTAAAGCCGCACCGTAATCATTTCGGGACAATGGTTCCCGTTTTTCGTAAAAGCTGCCGTTTTCGTTAAGCAGGAGATCACCCAGGTAACGGTTCAGACAAAAATAAGGCTGAGTGTCCACGGATACGCCGGGCATATCTGGAACAGCAAGGGCCATCCGGTTGACGGTCTCAGCGCTGCCCATAATCACTCCCTGTATTCCGTCCGACTTGAATCCTTCATGTTTATGTCCACGGACAGCGGCCGAACTGACATAAATACTGTCCTGATCGGTAGGCTTGAGTTCCTTTTCCTGCAGATTGACAAGAGACGGGCGGGGTATGACAAGCGTTATTTCCAGAGTTTCATCTGAAGTATTTTCCACTTCGAATTCTTCAACACTGACCGGTGTCTGCGTATCGTTATTGCCGGAAAGCAGCGGCGAAATGAATTTTCTGACAACATTCACTTTTTCCAGCCTGCAGGCGATCTCCAGCGAAGGCGTAGCTATGGTCATGGAAATGTTTTCCTTCTCAACTGGAGAAGGATAGTAATTACTGACAGCAGGTATATCATCGGGTAATTCCGAGTCCATTCCAAGCTGTTTCTGTGTCAGCATGATAAGTTCATCATCAACGCGGATATAGGGAACTGATCCGAACTGAACTGCTGTCTGGTTCAGCATGATCAGTCGTCCTGCGTCATTCAGACGATTGTACAGTCCATAAGGTGAAATTCCGATCGAACAGGTGGGCGCTCCCTGCAAAGCCACTGTCTGCGGGAACTGAAGGGTTTTTGACATGCCCTGGAAATGCACTGTCATTTTATTCTTTTCGTAAATTTCAGTGATTTTGGGACCATTAATTGTGTAAATATCATGAATATCATACGATTTGTTTTGGGACATCTTTCCTCTCACTTTGGTCGTTTTACCGCCGGAAGCACAGGATACCGTCTTAAGCGGTATCCCTGTCTTCTGATCCGGCTGCAGACCGGAATTAATGCATAATTCCGGACCGCAGGGAATATCGTTTAGCACTTTCCGCCCCAGACATTAGTCTGTTTCTTCTTCTTGTCAGGCTTTCTGGGGGCTGTCAAAGTCTCTTCCGGAAGGTCCTTTTCCGCACTCAGGTCAATCGGCATTTTCGTTGTGGGATAAGGTTTGATCTTGCCGAACAAAAGATCTGCAGAAATACGGATCGAATCCGGAGAACCGGAGAAATTACAGACAACAGCATCGGCAAAAGAAGTCGTACCTTTGCGGTAGGGGAAATTTGTGACAATAACTACATCATGTCCGGCTGCTTTCAGGGCCTTTGCCATATGAGAGTTGTTGCCGGCTTTTTCTATTCGGGCATAATAGTTTGTCATTACAACCAGATCTGCCTTTTTTGCTAATTCCAGTGCTTCTTCCACATCTTCATCGGTGGCATGAAAAGCTGCATCATCCAGAATCAGGTTGGCGGAATGCCTGACCATCTGCTGGCAGAACATGTGAGGATGGCTGTAAAGGTCCTTTCCGAGGAATTCGTAAGGAATGGATTGTTCAATTACCAGTATTTTTTTGTCTTTGCTTAACGGCAGAAGCTTTTTGTCGTCGCGGACCACAAGAAGTGCTTTGTGTGCTACTTCCCATGAAAAATCGATGTTCTCCCTGCTTCTGACAATGGCAGTTGTTTTTGCAGGGTCCATTTTACCTGCTTTTTCAAACAGGCCCTGATCATATTTCATGCAGAGCAGACGGCGTACCGCATCATTAACGCGTTCTTCAGCCAATTCGCCTTTTTCAACGGCGCTTTTGATGCCGAACAGACACTGTGCTCTTGATTCATCATCAGCCTTAAGAAGGATAGTATCTACTCCGGCATTAATAGCCATGGCGCATGCTTTCGGAAGCGGCCATTTCTTAAGAATAGCTGCCATACCGATGGCGTCTGAAACAACCACGCCGTCAAATCCCATCTGATCTCTCAGAAGATCAGTAAGGATTTTCCTGGAAAGGGTAGCAGGATATTCTGTATCAAAGGCAGGGAATATAGTATGGGCGGTCATAAGCGCCCAGGCGCCTGCGTCCACTCCTGCCTGGAAAGAAGCCAGTTCAACCTTTTCCATGCGTTCTTTGTTGCCGCGGCAGACATCAAGTACATCATGTGCGTCAGTCGCTGAGTCGCCGCGTCCTGCGAAGTGCTTGATAGTGGCAGCAACACCTGCGTCCTGATAACCGCGAACGGTCGCATCAATAAATCTGGCGCAGACCTTAGGATCATCACCGAAAGACCGGACACCGATTTCGGGATTGAGCGGATTGATATTTACATCACATACAGGATGATAAAACTGCGTTACGCCCATGGCAGCCATCTGCCGGCCCATCAGGTTGGCAACTTTATATGCCAGATCTGTGTCACCGATTGCAGTAATACCCATCGGAGGAGGAAACTGCAGGACCCGGCCGGCTGTATAATCATTCTTGAAATCGCCTTCCATATCGATTGTAACATGAAGCGGAATCCCTGAATTACGTTCCATTGCAATTTTCTGCAGTTCGTTGAGAGCCTCTGTAAGTTCTTCAGGCGTCACGCTGACACCGTAACTGCGCGAATCGAAATAAGTATGGGCGATATCGAAATAATCGTCAGGGGCCTTGAAGTTGGGATCAACCTGCGAACGTCCCCAGTACAGGTTTTTACATGTTTCCAGGGCATAAGGCTCAAGACAAATACCGCCGGCCTGCAGCTTGGTGATCTGTTCAATTCCGGAGGGAGTCAGATACGCTCCGCGCCATGTAAAAGTCAGAAGCTGCCCGCATTTTTCCAGCAGACTCATTTTTGCTATTTTAGCTGCAACAAAATCATCTCTTTCTTTCGACATTATTAATCTCCTTATAAGTTATTGATGTTTTTGGATCTTTGTTATCGATCATGATTATCGTATGCAGCCGGAAAACCGCTTCATAATATGTATGTAAACTGCCCCAATTTTCGAAAACCAATAATTCGATATTTATTCCATTATACTGAAAGTATGGAGTCTTTAAGATCTATCTGAATGACAGGACAAAATGAAATTATCCGTTTTCATTCAATTTATTAAATTAACCAAAAAAAAAGATCAAGTCAATATGTTGTATCCGTTACACCTAAGCCTGTAATAAAGTCTGTATATTAAAGTATACGAAGGTTGGACCGATTATGAGAAACACCCGAATACCCCGGGCGGTTTTAAGCCCAATGCAATAACAGATATTTATATACTGATTTTGACGGTGAATTCATGGTGCACAAGGTCCTTTTCACGGGTAAAAAAAACGGAAGACAGGATTTCCTGGCGAATGGAGGATTAAGATGAAGCGGTTATATTTACCTGTTCTGATGGGCGCTGCTGCCGTGCTTTACGGGAATGGCAATGGGGATGTTCTCCGTGCAAACGGATTTGATAACAAAGATTCCAATGAACGATACGAGGGTTTTAAACTCGCTATGAATGAAGCCGGACTGGAACCGGATAAAGATCTTGTAATTCATGGCAACTTTCAAATACCAATTGCTAAAAATGTCCTGGGAAAATTAATTACGCAAGAAAACAAAATACCTGGCCGTGATTTTCAGGCTGTGATTGCCGCAAATGATTATATGGCATTCGGGGCAATGGAGAAACTAAAAGAATACGATATCATGATTCCCGACCAGGTAGCAGTAAGTGGTTTCGATAATGTAGATATTGCCAGATACATCGAACCCCCATTAACAACAGTGTCTTTATCCTTTTTTAAGATGGGTGAAGATGCAGCAATTATGTTATTTAACAAAATCGATGGAAAAAAACCTGATGAAATTCATAAAACAAAATGTGAACCTGTATATCTGGAATCATGCGGTTGTTCAGCTGTAAAAAATGTTTATGCTGATGTAACCCATGAAATCAGTACAACAGGAAATTCTGATAATAAAACGGCTCAAAAAGAATTGTTACCGGAACTTCTGCTGAATTACACAAACACCTTTGAAGCTGATTCCAGAACAATCCTGAATACATGGTCACATGCAATATCAATGGTTCAAAATCCTGATTACTGGTCTGATAAGAAATTTATCAGAAAGGATGCTCCACTGAAAGAACAGTTATGGCCGGTTATACTATCAACAGCAAAACGCTCAATCAGGAATTTCTGGAATCAGGAGCTTTTCTCTACATTAAAAACAAAAATTTCAATGACTCACGACATTGCTGAGATAATGGATCATCTTTATTTTTACCTTCCAAAACTTGGAATAAAAGAATGCTATATTTGTATATATTCCAATCCTGCAAAAACCTGTACCACCTGGAAACTTCCGTCGAGTGCAATTTTGTTTCTTGCTTATAATTCAGTTCTGTTTTAAAATTCAGCAGCAGAAAAATGGCGGATGATATGACTCTTTTAGTGGCCAGAAGAAAATAAAAAGGAACGAAATAATGACAGCCAATGGTTCAGCTGGAAAATCAAAATACAAACTCCCCTTATTACAAATAAGTGAAGATTGTAAATTTATTGTCACTGAAGACAATAAACCCTTTTTCTGGCTGGGAGATACAGCCTGGGAATTAATCCACCGCTTAAATAAGCAGGAAATAGATGAATATTTTTCAGACAGGGCAAAGAAGGGCTTCACAATTATTCAGACTGTAATTCTTGCTGAACTGGATGGTTTAAATACCCCGAATGCATATGGCGACAAGCCGCTGGTTGATAATGATCCCGCCCGGCTGAATGAAAAGTATTTCGAATATGTGGATTATGTACTGAACAGGGCAAAAGAGTTTGGTTTGTATATCGCTCTTCTTCCCACCTGGGGCGATAAAATAAATTTGAAATGGGGGGTCGGTCCTCTGATTTTTGATCAGCAGAATGCAGAGACCTATGGAGAATTAATAGCCGGGAGATATCTTTCAATTGATAATCTGATCTGGATATTGGGTGGAGACAGAGTTCCCGAAGAAGACAATCAAAGAAAAATCATACAGGCAATGGCAAAGGGGATCAGAAATAAAGATCTCCGCCATCTGATAAGCTATCATCCGATCGGCTGGGAACTGGCTTCTGATCACTTTAATGAAGAATGGCTGGATTTCGATATGTTTCAAAGCGGACACGATCTGACAGGAAAGGATTATGAGTATGTCAGAAAGAGCAGAAAGAACCTGCCGTTAAAACCAGTGGTAAACGGGGAAGCACGATATGAAAATATTCCCGACAGATTTTGGCTAAAAGAAGACCTTGTCTGGATGGATGCTGCAGATGTAAGACTAACTGCATACTGGAGTATGCTGGCCGGAGCAGCAGGATACACTTATGGCTGTAATGATATCTGGCAAATGTATGCAATTGATCGCGACCCGATAATTCATGCCCGTACAGACTGGCAGGAGGCCCTGCATCTGCCCGGTTCAACGCACATGAAATATATGAAAGAAACCTTGGTTAAAGCCATGAAGATGACGGGATGTGAGAAATTAGGGTGTGCAAAGCCATCAATCTTGTGCTAAATCTTTCTAACCGTGCCATCCATTCATTTTTTCCCTGAGATA